>JAUHVN010000528.1 GCA_030425055.1 Actinomycetes bacterium
TCGAACCCCCAACCGTTTCCTTAGGACGGAACTGCTCTTCCATTGAGCTACAGAGGCTGGCCCGCCCAGTCTAGCCAGGCGGTCACCGATGCCGACGCAGGCGGACGGCCCGACGCCGAAGCGCCGGGCCGTCCGAAGTCCTGCGGAGTCAGGCCGCCTGAGTGCCGAGTGCGAAGCGCACCGAGCCGTCCTGGGCCATCTCGGCGTCGAGCACGCGGTCTTCGAGCGCAGCGGCCGCCGACTCGTCGAGGAACACCTTCGCGCCGTCGGTGACGACGATGGTGTCCTGCGGCTCGGGGGCGGGCGCGACGCTGAGCTCGTAGCCGGTCTCGGCGCCGGCGTCGCGGATGCGCACACCGCCGTCGGACGCCTGCGGAACCTTCGAGACGATCGTCTTGACGGCCTCTGCAGCGGTCTCGGTCATCGTGAGCATGGGTGCGTTCCTTCCCGTTGCGGTCATCGAGTCGGCCACGATTCCGAGAATCCGGCGCGCTCGCAACCGTGTCGCCGCGAGAGGGCGGCATTCACACCGGATACGGAGGTTCAGCCCCGCGTTCGCGGAATTCGGGTGTCAGTGCGCCGCTTCGTATGCTTCGAGAACGGATGCCGGAACCCGACCGCGCTCCGACACTTTGTAGCCGTTCTCCTTGGCCCATTCGCGAATTCCGCTGTAGTCCTGCTGACCCGAACGACGCCGCTTGCGCTGCGCCGACGACGATGATCCGCCCGATGCGCGCGAGGACGAGATCGTGCGGCCCGCGGCGACGTACGGCGCGAACGCGTCGCGCAGGGCGGCGGCATTGGCATCCGTCAGATCGATCTCGTACGCGGTGCCGTCGAGCGAGAACAGAACGGTTTCGCCTGCGCCGATTTCGAGGATGGTTCCGTCGAGGTCGTCGACGAGTTGATGCACGATTCTGCGAGCCATACCTCCACCGTACGCCGAATTGTCGCATCCGGATATTGCACAATCCGGATGCGACAATTCGTGCGCAATGGATCAGGGGCGCTGGCCGCCGGGGCCGCCCTGACCGCCGCCCGCGCCGCCGGGGCCACCGGCACCCGGACCCTCGACGGCGACCGCCTCGCCGGCGGTGACGGTCGCGGCCGTCGAGCCGTCGATCACGACCGAGTACGACGAGCCTGCGCTGATCGCGGCGTCGCTGACGAAGACGGTGCCGAAGTCGTCGACGGCAGTGGTCGTGGCGACCACGGTGCCCGAGGCATCCACGATCTCGATCGTCGCGCCGGCCGATCCGGTGACGGATGCCGCGACGAAGCTCTGCGCGCCGTCGGGCACGACCAGCACGCTGCCGCCGATGACCACGGTGCCGCCGTCGACGGTGATCGAGGCGTTGGCGTCGAGCGCGCCGTCGCCGCCGCCGGTGCGGCCCCACACCGAGACCTCGCCGCCGCTGAGGGTGATCGACCCGTTCGAGTCGATGCCGTCGCCGCCGCCGACGACCCGCACGGTGCCTCCGCTGATGACGACGCTCTCGCCCGAGTCTCCCTGCATGCCGCCGCCCTGACCGCCGCCCGAGGTGGCGCCGGCTCCGTTGATGCCGTCATCGCTCGAGGTCACGTCGACCGTTCCCCCCGAGATCAGCACGTCGGTCGCCTCGAGTCCCTCGTAGGACTCGACCACGGTGACCTCGCCGCCGCGGATCTCGAGCGTCTCTTCGG
>JAUHVN010000085.1 GCA_030425055.1 Actinomycetes bacterium
GGCTGGAGCCCACCGACACGGTGGGCGCGGTGCCGGGCGCTCTCGGCGACGACCTGGCCGGCGTCGCAGCATCCGGAGCCCGCCCGGCCGATGCCGCGCGCACCGTGGTCCAGGTCCTGCGCGACCACCTCGTACCCGAGACCCTCGAGGTGCGCGCGGTGCGCGTCACGACCGAGGCGTTGCTGGCCGATCCCACGCGGTCGATCGCCTCGCTCGCCGACGAAGCGGGGGTCACCCACAAGACGCTCATCGCCCGGTTCCGCCGCGTCACCGGATCGACGCCCTCGCACCTTGCGCGGTTGTCGGCGGTGGATGCCGTCGTGCGGGCGATCCCGACCGGCGGCGAGGTGCCGTCATGGACGGCGCTCATCGCCGACAGCCCGTTCGTCGACCAGTCGCACTTCATCCGGTCGTTCCGACAGCTCGTCGGACTCACGCCGCGCGAGTACCGCGACGCGCTCGCGCGATCGCGCTACGACGACCCCCGGTTCCTCGACGCCGGCGGGTGAATTCCGTACAAGGCATCACGGTCCGTGGCGCGGCATCCTGAGGTCATGGACGTCGAACAGGCCCGCGCCTCACAGCTGCGCAACATCGCCGAAGCTACCGGCACCCCGCTCGAGGACTGGTACTCGCGTATCGAGGGCCAGCGCGCGGGCGGCATGAGGCACGGTCAGCTGGTGTCGTGGCTCAAGACCGAGCACGGGCTGACCCACGGCAACGCGAACGCCCTCGTGCATGCGGCCGCTGCTGCGGGGTCGACGGATGCCGCTCCCGCCGACCTCGTCGCCGAGCAGTACAGCGGCGGCAAGGCCGACATGCGCCCGGTGTACGACCGGCTGGTCGAGGTCGCGCAGGGCCTGGGCGGCGACGTCGAGGTCGCGCCGAAGAAGACGAGCGTGTCGTTGCGGCGCTCGAAGCAGTTCGCCGTGCTCACACCGGCGAGCCGCACCCGCATCGACGTCGGCCTGAACCTCGGCGACGCCCCGGCGGACGGTAGGGTCGAGCAGACGTCGGGCATGTGCACGCACCGCGTGCGCGTGGCATCCGTGACCGAAATCGACGCCGAGCTCGAGGCACTGTTGCGCGCCGCCTACGACCGCGCCTGACCGCGTCAGCGCTGCGAGGGGGCCATGCCCATGCGCACCAGCACGATGTTCTCGACGATCTGGACGATGTTGTAGAGCAGCAGCGTGATGAGCGTGATCAGCGCGATCGACGCCCACAGCTGGGTGAACTGCGCCTGCGCGTTGAACTTCAGGATCGCGCCGCCGATGCCCTGACCCGTCGAGAGCCACTCGGCCAGCAGCGCGCCGGTCACGGCTCCCGGAACCGACACGCGCGCCGCGGCGAACAGCGACGGGCCGGCGCCCGGGATGTTGACCTTGCGCAGCGCCGTGAACCGCCCGCCGCCGAACACGTGCACGACGTCGATGCTCTGCCTGCTGGCTCGGCTGAGGCCGAAGAGGATGCTCGCGAGCGCCGGGAACAGCACGACGATCGTGCCGATGACGGCGACGGATGCCACGGTTCCGCGCCCCGTGATGAGGATGATCACCGGGGCGATCGAGACGAGGGGGATGGTGCGCAGCAGCAGCACGAGCGGCATGACACCGGCCTCGACGGCCTTCGACAGGCTGAACAGCACCGCGAGCACGATCGCGGTCAGCATGCCGAAGATGAAGCCGATGCCCGAGTCGAGCAGGGTCTGCCACACGAGCGGCATGAGGGCGGCGCGGTGCTCCGCGGCATCCGGATCGGTGACGAGGTAGTTCCAGACGTCGACCGGTCCCTTCGCGACGAAGGGCGAGATGCCGCTGAAGCTCACGATCGCCTGCCACAGCAGCAGGACGACGGCGAAGGTGATCGCGGCGTTGCCCAGCGAGCGGCGTCGCTCTCCTCTGCGACGGACCCCTCGCCGGCTGAGCGCTCGCGGCCGGCATCCTGTCCGTGTGCAGGTAGGCCTCGCTCCGCTTGGCAACGCGGCGGGGCGCTGTGTCGCGACCTGGACGTGCGAGGTGTCAACGGTGCGTCGGCGCAGCGATCGTTGTGTGCGCAGCGAGATGCTCCATGCCGCACGGGCGGCGCGCACGAACGCAACGGCCCCGAAACGCCAACGACCCGTCATCGCTGCGACGCACAACGCGTCTCCCGTCACGGCAACGGCTCGCAACCAAGACCCGCCCACAGCGCCTAGCTGGACGGAGGGCAAGTTGCCACAGTTGCGCTGCCATGGAACCGCGCTGGCTCTCTCGATGACCACCGGTGAACCAGTGCCGCTCCAGGCTTGCGCCTGGTGTTGCCTGGCCTCCCCGTGATCGGCCCGTCGGGGATCGTCAACGTGGTACGAGTGTCGAGGCGGTCGGGTCCGACGGCTCGGCGGGGCGCGATCGTCTCGTGCGTTGGCGGACTACGGGAGCTTGGACGCGAGGACGTCGGCCGCCAGTATCTCGGGTGCTGCGCCGAGGAGGTGCTGGTTGGCCATCAGGGCTGCGACGATGGCGCCGTTGGCGTGGGCGTCGCGAGCGGCCTCGTCGGGGAATGCATCGAAGATCCAGAAGGTGTCGGCGTGGGTCCTGACCGCGAACCAGACAATCGTTCCTACTTCTTCGTTGGCGAGTGCGACAGCGCCGGCGAGCAGATCGGCGAGCGCGTCGTGCTGTCCATCGGCCGCGACGATCTTGGCGACGAAGGCATACGGAAGTGATGCGGGTGTGGACATGAGGGACTCTCCTTGAAGTCGGGGTTCTTCGTGGGACGAGTTCAGCGTATGACGAGCGAGGGCCGGTGGGGAGTGGCGTATACGGCAGTATTGCTATTGTTTACGTCATGCGTATCGGACTGATCGCGATCGACGGCTGCTTCGGTTCGGCTATCGCGTCGATCATCGACATCGTGCGGGTGGCCGACGGAGCCCGCGGCGATGTCGACCCGCGGATCGACCCAATCGAACTCGCCATCCTCGGACCGAAACGGCGAGTGACCACGACGGCATCGATGACCCTGTCGGTGGACCACCCGCTGTCGGAGTCCGGAGAGTTCGACGTGGTCGTCGTCCCTGCGCTTGGAACCCTTACGGCCGCCGCTACCAACGACGCCCTCCAGAGCCAAGATGCTCGTTCGGTCATCGCCTCGCTCGGGCGCCTCGACGAGGCGACCACCCGGATCGCCGCGGCGTGCACCGGCGTGTTCGCCGTCGCCGAGACCGGACGGATGGATCATCGGCGGGCGACGACCAGCTGGTTCCTGGGGCCGGAGTTCCTGAAGCGCTATCCGACCGTCGCCCTCGATCTCGACACCATGGTCGTGGTCGACGGGAACCTCGTCACCGCCGGCGCCGCCTTCGCCCACATCGACCTCGCGCTCTCACTCGTGCGATCGATCAGCCCCGACCTGGCCCAACATGTCGCCAAGCTCCTCATCATCGACGAGCGCCCGTCGCAGGCGGCCTTCGTCGCCTACGAACATCTCCGGCACGAGGACCCGATCGTCGTCGAGTTCGAACGCTTCGTGCGCGCCCGCCTGGACGAACCGTTCAACGTCGCCTTCGTCGCGCAGTCGCTCGGCACCAGCCGGCGCACCCTCGAACGACGAGTCCGTGCGGCGCTCAACCTCACTCCGCTCGGCTTCGTCCAACGGCTTCGCATCGAACGAGCTCGGCACCTCTCAGCAACCACGGACCTCACCTCCGCCGAGATCGCGCTACGGGTCGGCTACGCGAACGCCGAGACTCTGCGCTCCCTCCTGCGCAGGGAGCGACGCCGTTCCTGACCTATCGCCATGCCTTAGAACCACCTCTCAGCACGTCGCGTCGACGCTCCTGCGTCGCCCCTGGACGACCCACTCGACACGCCCGCAGCACAGGCCATGCGACGTGCCCCGGCTTCCCGGACGGTCGGGGTTGGGTGGCTGTGATGTCGCTGCGTTCTCGCCGAGAGGAACAGCAGACCCGATCAGAGTCGATTGGGATGAGACGCGAAGGCGGTCAGGTCAGGGCGGCCGAAGCCGGCCGGCGGGGTAGCGTCGGACACGTCGAGGTCTTTCGGATGGATGGCGTAGGAACCCTCATCGTCGGGAGATCTCGACGTCTATCTGCGGTCCGACGCGCCCGGCCAACCTACACCCTAATCTGGGAAGACCGCTTTGGTTGAGTCCGGGGTTTATGTCGCCAAGGTGACGGCGTCGTTCATTGTGGTCTCGAACTCGATGGGGGTCAGTTTCCCGAGTCGGCGTTGCCGCCTCGTGCGGTGGTAGATCCCCTCGATCCAGCTGACGATCGCGAGACGGAGCTCGAGCCGAGTGTTCCATCGCTGTCGGTCGAGGACGTTCTTCTGCAGCAGGCTGAAGAAGCTCTCCATGGCGGCGTTGTCGCCACACGCGCCGACGCGGCCTATCGAGCCGATCAGGTTGTGGCGCTTCAGTGCTTTACGGAATTTTCCTGGATCTGAATTGACTAGGTTCAAACTGGTCGTTGCAACACCGGCTTGTTGGAGCAACAGTAGCTGCTCGTTGAAGGCCTCGCCGGGAGTCTGCCAGCCGAGGGTCTTGCGGGGCCGCGTGTTCAGGGCGTGGGCGACCGCTTCGATCTCCTCCGCGGACCAGCGCGACAGGTCGGTGCCCTTCGGAAAGTACTGCCGGAGCAGCCCGTTCGTGTTCTCGTTCGTGCCGCGCTGCCACGGCGACTTCGGGTCGGCGAAGAACACCGGGATGCCCGTCTCGACACGGAACTGGGCATGCGCGGACATCTCTTTCCCGCGATCCCAGGTCAACGACCGCGCCAGCGCCCCGGCAACGTCGACATCGTGTTCGCGAGGGCGTTCTTCATCGTGATCGCGCCGTAGCCGGCCAGCGCGTCCGGATCGCCACCTGAGGCACTGTCCGCCGGTCCGATCGCCAGGCGCCGGATGTTCCGCTGAGCGAGACGCTTGCCGTCCGTATCGATCAGCGAGACGAGCCCGTGACGAACGGCACGCGCCTCCAGTAACGTCCCGAGCCAGTTGGGCGCCCGCGGACCATCCCGGACGCCGTTGTCGAGCGATGAGGCTCCGGTGACCGAAACCTCCCGCTCGTCCCGACACGAGGAAACGAGGAAACGGATGGGATCGCTGACCGAGGCCATGAACAAGGCCGGAAGCCCCGTGGAGCTGCTCCGCAATTCGACGGCGAGCCCGCAGGTCGTGCCGATCGAGGTGCCCCGCGAGTACACCAACTGGGAATCGGAGCAGCTCGCGTGGCACACCACGTGCGGACTTCTCGACCAGAGTCACCACATGGTGACCATCACCCTCGAAGGGCCGGACCTCGTGCCGTTCCTGGCGCGCATCGGCATCAACACGTTCGCCAACTTCGGCGTCAACCGCGCGAAGCAACTCGTCGCGTGCTCCCCCGATGGCTTCCTCATCGGCCAGGGGATCCTGTTCCGCATCTCCGAGGAGAAGGCGATCCTCGTCGGCCCGTGGGGCGTCATGGACTGGGTCGAGTATCAGTACGCGATCACCCCGAACAGGCTCCGCTTCCGCCGCGAGGGCACCTCGTTCTCGCGCGCGGGGGATCCCGAGTACTTCCGCTACGAGGTGCAGGGACCCACCGCGCCCGACGTCGTCCGCGACCTGCTCGGGGGCGAGCTCCCCGAGCTCGGCTTCTTCCACATGTCCCAGGCGAGCGTCGACGGTCGGGAGATCACCTTCCTCCGGCACGGCATGGTCGGCCAGCCCGGCTACGAGATCTTCGGCAAGTGGGAGGACAAGGACGTCGTCACGCGTGCTCTCCTCGCCGCCGGCGAGAAGCACGGGATGACTCGCACGGGCGCCTACGCCTACTTCACCACCGCTGTCTACTCGGGATACCTGCCGGGCGTCCTGCCCGCGATCTACACGAGCCCCGAGCTCGCCGACTACCGTGACTGGCTGAGCGACCGGTCGTTCGAGGCGACGGCGCCGCTCGGCGGCAGCTTCTTCTCCGACGACGTCGAGGACTACTACCTCACCCCGTTCGCGCTCGGCTACGACCGAGCGCTGAAGTTCGACCACGACTTCATCGGCCGCGAGGCGCTGCAGAGGATGGTCGACGACGGCGTCCCGGCCCGGAAGAAAAAGGTCACGCTGATCTGGAACCCCGATGACGTCGCATCGATCTATCGCTCGTGGTTCGACGAGGGCGAGAACGCGAAGATGCTGCAGCTGCCCGGCGGACCCGGCTACACGACCTTCCGATACGATTCGGTGCGCGCCGACGGGGTGCACGTCGGGACCTCGGGATACCCGGGTGCGGCGTCGATCTACCGGAAGGTGCTCTCGGTCGCGATCCTCGACAGCGAGTACGCCGTCGAGGGGCGAGAGCTGACGCTGCTGTGGGGCGAGGAGCCGAACTCGGGCAAGGCCCGCGCGGAGAACCACCGCCAGAAGGAGATCCGCGTCACCGTCGCGCCCGCGCCGTTCAGCGACTACGCGCGGACCGACTACCGCACGAAAGCCTGACGAGACCGGCGCCGCCTTCGGGCGGCGCCGGTTTCCCTTTCCACCCATCCAGAGATGACGAAGGAGTTATCAGACATGACCATCGAGAGTTTCGAGATCCCGTCCTCGGTGACGACGCCGGAGGGCGCGGAGGGCTGGGAGCGGATGTACCCCGCGTACATGCGCTTCTCGCCCGAGAACCGTGATGACGAAGACGCCACCCTGTGGTTCTGGGATTCCATGCATCACATGGAGGCGCTTCCGCCGTTCGACATGATCAGCCACGAGGCATGGGGGGTCGGCCTCGGCGAGTTCAACTCGCGCATCTTCCCGGTGCCGCCCGCATACGGGATCGACCAGCGCATCCTCAACGGCTACCTGTACATCCGCCCCGTCGCGGTGAGCGACGTCGAATGGATCGGTGAGCGGGCGCGGCTGTTCGCAGAGCGAGCCACCTACTACTACGAGAACTGGGACGACCTGTTCGAGAAGTGGAAGGAGAAGATGGAGGCGCTCATCCGCGAGGTCGAGGCGCTCGAGATCCCCGATCTCCCGCGGCTCGAGGACGAGAAGATCGTCACCGGCGCCACGGGCGTCAGCAGCGGGCATGTCCTCATCAGCGCGTACGACAAGCTGATCGAGAGCATCTTCCTCGCCTACCAGTACCACTTCGAGATGCTGAACCTCGCGTACGCCGCCTACCTCAACCTCCTCACCTTCTGCAAGGAGTCCTTCCCGGGCATCAAGGACGAGACGATCGTCCAGATGGTCGCGGGCAACGAGATCCTGTTCTTCCGTCCGGACGACGAGATCAAGGCCCTCGCCCGTCTCGCGATCGAGCTCGGCATCCACGAGGAGCTCACCGACGGCGCCGACGACCCGCGGGCCACAATCGCGCGGCTCGCGGGGACGCCCGAGGGCGACCGGTGGATCGAGCGGCTCGAAGCGGCCAAGGAACCGTGGTTCAACTTCTCCGGCGGCACGGGTCTCTACCACCACGAGCGCTCGTGGGTAGACGACCTCACGGTCCCGTGGGTCGCGCTCACCGGGTACATCGGGAAGCTCCTCGCAGGCGAGAGCATCGACCGCCCCACCGACGAGATCCTCGCCCGCCGCGACCGGGTCACGAGCGAGTACCGCAATCTGCTGCCCAACGACGAGGAACGCGTCATCTTCGACCAGAACGTCAACCTCGCGAGACTCGTCGATCCGTATGTCGAGGACCACAACTTCTACATCGAGAACTGGTTCCACACGATCTTCTGGAACAAGATGCGCGACGTCGGCGACCGACTGGTGACCGGCGGGTTCATCGAGGACCGCGAGGACGTGTTCATGCTGAACCGCTGGGAGGTCGGCCAGGCGCTCTTCGAGATGGTGTTCGGCTGGGCGACCGGCGCGCGCAAGCGCCACACCCCGTGGAAGGCCGAGATCTCGGACCGCAAGCGGATCCTCGCCGCCCTGCGGGGCTGGACTCCGCCGCCCGCGCTCGGCCCGATCCCCGATGAGATCTCGGAGCCGTTCACGGTGTTGCTGTGGGGCATCACGACCGACCGCATCAAGGTCTGGCTGGGCGACGGCGACGACGACCCCGATGCGCTGCAGGGCGTGCCGGCGTCGCCGGGCGTGCGTGAGGGCACCGCACGCGTGATCCGCGACGCGAGCCAGCTGAGCGAGGTCGTGCAGGACGAGATCCTGGTCTGCCCGATCACCGCTCCCGCGTGGGGCGCGATCTTCGGCAAGATCCAGGCGGCCGTCTCGGACATCGGCGGCATCATGAGCCACGCGGCGATCGTGAGCCGCGAGTACGGCCTGCCCGCGGTCGTCGGGACGGGCAACGGCACCACGAAGATCAAGACGGGAGACCGGATCCGCGTCGACGGGGACACGGGACTCGTGACCATCCTGGAGCGCGCGTAGCGCTTGGGCCGGTCTGAGAGGAGAAGACATGAGCGAGCAGATCATCTGGTTGACCCCCTCCACCCCGCCCGACCCGGCAGTGCTGGGCGGCAAGGGGGTCGGCCTCGTCCGGCTGATCGGATTGGAGGCGCCCGTGCCCTCGGCCTTCGTGGTGACGACGGGCGCGTACCTCGATCACATCCGCCGGACGGGGCTGGACGAGCGGATCATGGCGATCTCGAGCGGGGCGGAGTCGGTCGACGAACAGGCGCGGGCCGCGCAGGAGATCGAAGAGCTCTTCCTCTCGACCCCTCTCTCCCCCGGGCTCGCCGACAGCCTCCGCGAGGCATACGGGCGGTACGACGACGCACCGGTCGCCGTGCGCTCGAGCGCGACGGCGGAGGACACCGCGGAGGCGTCGTTCGCGGGCCAGCAGGAGAGCTACCTGTGGGTCCGCGGCGGCGACTCCGTGGTCGAGCACGTCGCGAAGGTGTGGGCGAGCCTCTTCACGCCGCAGGCCATCGCCTACCGCGTGAAGAACGGCGTCGACGTGCGCGAGGTCTCGATGGCGGTCGTCGTCCAGGAGATGGTCGAGGCGAGCGTCGCGGGCGTCATGCTCACGCTGAACCCGACCACGGGCGACGCGTCGGAGATCTACGTCGAGGCGACCTACGGGCTCGGGCTCGGCCTGGTCTCGGGCGAGGTCACGCCGGACAGCTTCGGCGTCGACCGGGTGACCCTCGGCTTCCGGACGAGGGCCGTGGGATCGAAGGAGAAGGCGTACCAACTCGACTCGGAGGCCGACGAGGTCGTCCTCCGGATCGTCTCGGACGAGGATCGAGCGGTCGCGTGCGTGACCGACGACGAGGCGCTCGCGATCGCCCGGATGGGCAAGTCGGTCGACGAGCGGCTCGGGTCTCGGCAGGACATCGAGTGGGCTCTCGGTCCCGGCGAACCCGGCGCGCGGGAGCTGTTCCTGCTGCAGACGCGTCCCGAAACGGTGTGGAGCAATCGTGTCGCCACCAAGCGCACGCGCGGATCAACGCCCGTCGACCGCATCCTGGCGATGATGCAGACGCCGATGCGCCTGCACGACTGACCCTGCTCGCGCCGGCCGGGCTCACTCCGCCGAGCCCGACTGGCCCGGTGCGCCCAGCTGCCGTGACAGCGCGCGGGCCGCCACGGCGACGGCGGGTCCCATCTTGGTGAGGTCCGTGGAGGACAGATGCACCGATACCGACAGAGCTGCGACGGCGCGGCCGTTCGCGTCGAGCACCGGAGAGGCGGCGCACCCGACATCCGCGACCGACTCCTCCCGCTCGTATGCCAGTCGGTTCATCCGGATCGTGTGGAGCTCGCTGCGCAGGACTTCCGGGTCGGTGATGGTGCGCGGACCGAGCGCCGCGAGAGGGGGATCGCCCAGGCGATCGAGTTCCTCCAGCGGCCTGAACGCGAGCAGCACCTTCCCGACACCGGTCGCGTGCGCCGGAAGTCGACCGCCGATGCGGGAGGGCAGCGGCGGTGTGAGCTTGCTGCGGAGCCGGTGAACGTAGACGACCTCGGTGCCCTCCAAGACCGCGAGGTGCACGGTCTGCTGCGTGGCCGACATGAGCTCGTACATGTAGGGCG
>JAUHVN010000086.1 GCA_030425055.1 Actinomycetes bacterium
TCTTCGACGACCTTCTGGCCGAGCGCGGCATCCGTCGGGGCGAGCATGATCGCCAGCAGCACGATCGATGCGAACGCGACGTCGGGGAAGACGAGCAGACCGACGCCGACACCTGCGAGCACCGTGAGCGGCAGACCGACCAGCAGCAGTCTGCTCGGCCAGTTCAGCTGGTGACGCAGCGCGCGCAGATCGATGCGCATCGCGTCGCTGAACAGCAGCAGCACGAGCGCGAGTTCGGCGATGAGCCGCGCGGTCGAGAGATCGGTCGGCGTTTCGAAGGCACTCGGCAGCAGCAGGCCGACGCCGAGCCCGGCCGCCGCGAGGAACAGCGCAGACGTGATGCCGCGGCGGTCGAGAGCGCCCGAGAACGCGCTCCACGCCAGCACGATCACCAGCACCGACAGCACGGCGATCATCGGGCGGCCCCCGGCTCGGTCGTCGTCTCGGGCTCGGCGCCCTCGCGCATCCACTCCTCGACGGGGGCGTTGCGCAGGCCGCGCACTTCGCCCGTCGCGGCCAGGCCGATCAGCACGCCCAGCGCGATCGAGACCATGGTCGCGATCGTCGTGACGATGGTGCCCATGCCCGAGGCGTCTCCCTCGAGCACGCCGGCGACGCCGATGAGTCCGAGCGCGCCCGGCACGAGCAGCCAGAAGGCGGGCAGGAAGCTGACGAGCGCCGGGGGACCGGTGCGCTGGCGGGCGATGACGATCGCGACCGGTGTCATCGCCGCAGCGCCGACGAGAGCCGAGAGCACACCGTCGAAGAAGACGTCGCCGATCACCTGCGCGCCGTAGGCCACGTACAGCACGATGATGATCCAGCCGATCGAGCGGGGCTTCGCGCACTGGTAGACCCCGATGCCGACGCCGAACACCGCGACGGCGATCCACGGCGCGACAGGCCCCAGCGGCCACTCGGTCGACGTCACACCCGGCACGCCGATAAGCGCTCCGGCGGCGACGATGCCGGTCGACAGCAGCAGCAGGCGCATCGCGCCGGCGGCGACCCGCCCGGCGCCCGACATGATGTCGCCGGTCGCCAGCTCGATCGCCGCGATGGTGAGCAGGCCGCCGGGCAGCAGCATGATGAGCGGCGCGACGATGGCGGGGAGCACACCCGGATCGAGGAAACGCGCGACCAGCAGTACGACCAGCGAGACGCCCAGCGAGGCGCCCACGACGGCGAGTGCGCGGTACACGGCGCTCAACCGGTCGGTGGCCAGCAGCAGCGCGCCCACGCCCAACCCGAGCAGTGCGGCCAGCAGCACGCCCGGCAGCGACGACCCGACGAGCACGCTCAGCGCTCCGGACAGCAGGGCGTACGCGCCGATGCGTCGCGGCACGCTGAACGGGCGCGGCATGTCGCGCGTGCGCTCGAGCTGGCGGCGCACCCAACCGGCGCTCGCGGGCTGCGAGCGTGCGACACCCGCGATGCGGTCCACCGCATCGACCTGATACAGCAGTGCGGGGCGGTCACCGGCGGCCACGACCCGCGTCTGCGCCGACCCCTCCTCGCTCGACGACACCAGGATCGACGTCGGGAAGACGACGGCGGATGCCGCATGCAGGCCGTTCGCGGCCGCCATCTCCTCGAGGGTGCCGCGCACGAGTCCCACGGGGTAGCCGCTGTCGATCATCGCCGTGCCGAGGTCGGCCATCGACTCCAGCACGACCGGCGGCGCTTCGTGCTCGGGCGTCGTGATCGCCGCGGTCGGAGGCGGTGCGGTCGGGGTCCGCTGGCGCCGCAGCAGCAGCCACACCAGCACGGCGCCCGCGACGAGCACGGCGCCGGCGATCAGCAGCGTCGGCAGGCCCACGGTCGATGTCGTGACGGCGGGCGGGATCGGTGCGACGGTCGCGGCCGGTGTGGGGGTGGGGCTGGGTTCCGACGTCGGCTCGACGGTCGCGGTCGGCTCGGGTGTCGCCTCGGTGGGCGTGGGCTCGGGGGTCGGCTCGACCGTGGGCTCGGGCGTGGGCTCGGGTGAGTCGGTCGGCGCCAGCGGGGCCGGCGTCGACACCTCGGGGTCGGGGGCGCTCGCCGTGAGCAGGTGGGGAGGCGCGGCGGCGTGGGCCGGGGCGGCGGTGCCGAGCACCAGCAGGCCGGCTGCCACGGCGCACACCAGGGCGCGCCGCCACCCCAGCGCGCGTCGACCCATGCCGAAAACTGCATCATCTCCGCGCGCCGACGTCAACATTCGCCACGGTGATCCCGGCGATAGGCTGATCGGCACGCAGTCGCCCGAGGCCGCATCCGCACACCACGAGCGAAGGAGCTCGCACCATGGCTGATCACATCATCGCGATCGACCAGGGCACGACCAGCACCCGGGCGATCATCTTCGACCGGTCGGGCTCGGTCGTCTCGACCGGGCAGCTCGAGCACGAGCAGATCTTCCCCCGAGCGGGCTGGGTCGAGCACGACCCGGCGGAGATCTGGCTCAACACCCGCGAGGTGATCGGTCAGGCCCTCTCGAAGGCCGACCTGACACGTCACGACGTCGCCGCGGTCGGCATCACGAACCAGCGCGAGACGGCCGTGGTGTGGGACAGGCACACCGGCAAGCCCGTGTACAACGCGATCGTGTGGCAGGACACGCGCACGCAGGACATCGTCGACCGCCTCGCCGCGGATGGCGGCACCGACCGCTACAAGCAGCGCGTGGGTCTGCCGCTGGCGACCTATTTCTCGGGGACCAAGATCGTCTGGATCCTCGAGAACGTCGAGGGGGCGCGCGAACGTGCCGAGGCGGGCGACCTGCTCTTCGGCACCACCGACACGTGGGTGCTGTGGAATCTGACCGGCGGCAAGAAGGGCGGCGTGCACGCGACCGACGTGACCAACGCGTCGCGCACGCTGCTGATGGATCTGCGCACCCTCGACTGGGACGACGGGATCCTTGCCGACTTCGGCATCCCGCGGTCGATGCTGCCCGACATCCGCTCGTCGTCGGAGGTCTACGGCACCGCCAACCCCCGCAGCCTGCTGCGCGAGGCGCCGATCGCGGGCATCCTCGGCGATCAGCAGGCCGCCACCTTCGGTCAGGCGGCGTTCGATCCGGGCGAGGCGAAGAACACCTACGGCACCGGCAACTTCGTCATCGTCAACACCGGCGAAGACATCGTGTACTCCGAGAACGGTCTGCTCACGACGGTCGGCTACAAGCTGGGCGACGGCCCCGCGCACTACGCGCTCGAGGGGTCGATCGCCGTCACCGGCTCGCTCGTGCAGTGGCTGCGCGACAACCTCGGGCTGATCGAGTCCGCACCCGAGATCGAGAAGCTGGCCACCTCGGTCGACGACAACGGCGGCGCGTACTTCGTGCCGGCGTTCTCGGGGCTGTTCGCCCCCTACTGGCGACCCGACGCGCGGGGGACGATCGTCGGCCTGACCCGATACGTCAACAAGGGCCACATCGCCCGCGCGGCGATCGAGTCGATCGCCTACCAGTCGCGCGATGTGCTCGAGGCCGTCAACGCCGACGTCGATGTGCCGCTCACCGAGCTCAAGGTCGACGGCGGGGCTTCCGCCAACGACCTGCTGATGCAGTTCCAGGCCGACATCCTCGACGTCACCGTCATCCGGCCGGTCGTCGCCGAGACCACCGCACTCGGCGCGGCCTACGCCGCCGGACTCGCGGTCGGGTTCTGGCAGGACCTCGACGAACTGCGCGCCAACTGGCAGGAGGACCGCCGGTGGGAGCCGACGATCGCCCCCGAGGAGCGCGAGCGGCTCTACTCGGACTGGAAGCGGGCGATCGAGAAGTCCCTCGGGTGGGCGGGGGACGTCACCACGGCGCCCAGTTCGTGAACGCGAGCAGCACCGCGGCGAGGCATCCGGTCAGCACCGGCACGGCGAGGGCCAGCGGCATGATGCCGCCGCCGAAGGGCTCCTCGGCGCGCAGGGCCACGTGGAACCGTCGGTAGCGGATCGAGATGATGATCCAGGTCGCCGCAGCGACGGCCAGGCCGACGATGCCGATGAACGCGGCCGCCAGACCGAGCGTGTCCCACAGGTAGCGGATGCCGATCGCGTTGCCGACGGCCAGCGCGAGACTCGTCCGCCGCCATGCGAGCAGAGTGCGCTCCGCTTGCAGGCCGACGTCGAAGGGGCCGTCGTGCTCGGCCGTCGTCACAGCAGCATCCCCGCCACCAGCAGCAGGATCGCCACGACCACGCCCACGACGACATAGACGCCCGCGGTCGGACCCGACAGGGCGCGGTTCCGCCGCAGCGCACGCTCGGTGCGCAGCCACGACACCCAGCCGTAGACCGCCGCGGCCGCGCCGAGGGCGATGAAGATCAGACCGGCGATGAACCGCAGCACGGGGTCGGCGCCGAGGGCGAGCGCCTCGATCGCGACGCCGACGGCCAGCAGTGCCAGGGCGGTGCGGATCCACGCCAGGAAGGTGCGCTCGTTGGCGAGGCTGAAGCGGGGGTCGGGCTCGTCGCCGACGCCGTAGACGGAGCGGGGGAAGCGCCTGTCGGTCACGAGGGGGATCCTTCCTGCGCGGCATCCGCCGGCCGGCTGACCGTGCGGAACCCGCAATTGCCCATTGTGCTGTCGGGGGTGTTGCCGGTGCGTGCGGCCACGCGGTAGCGGTTGCAGTACGACTCGTGGCACAGGTACGAGCCGCCGCGCGTCACGCGGCGCTCCTCGTGCACGAGCGGCAGCTGCCGGCCGCCTGCGGGCGAGGCATCCGTCGTCGGCGTGAAACGGTCGGCGCACCATTCCCAGACGTTGCCGGCGACGTCGTACAGGCCGTAGCCGTTGGCCGGATACGTGCGCACCGGTGAGGTCGCGAGCCAGCCGTCCTCGCGCGTGTTGACGGTCGGGAAGCGGCCCTGCCAGATGTTGCACATCCACTGTCCGTCGGGGGTGAGTTCGTCGCCCCACGCATAGCGAGCGCCGACCAGGCCGCCGCGCGCGGCCGCCTCCCACTGCGCCTCGGCCGGAAGCACGCGCCCGGCCCACTCGGCGTACGCGGCGGCATCCGCCCACGACACGTGCACGACCGGGTGATCGGCGAGCTCGTCGATGTCGGAGAACTCACCGGACGGATGCTTCCAGTCGGCGCCGTCGACCAGCAGCCACCAGGGCGCGCCCGGCGAGGACCCGGCGATGCGGTGGCGCGGAGCGGCGACCGCGAGGTGGAAGACCGCCGAGTTGCCGTAGCGCTCGGCGTCGGTGACGTGGCCGGTCGCGTCGACGAAGCGCGCGAACTGCGCGTTGGTGACGGGGGTCTCGTCGATGTCGTACGCGGCCAGTTCGACCGTGCGCTGCGGACCCTCTCCATCGAACGGGTAGCCCTCGTCGAAGGCGTCGCCCAGCAGATAGGCGCCGGCCGGGACGGGGCGGGTCGCGGCATCCCGATCAAAGGAACTCACATCGAAAGCTTGACACAGCCGCTCGTCCATGGTTATAACACTAGTTACATATGTGCAACTGCACATAGCCGCAACGAGGAGGCGACATGAAGTTCGAGAACGTGATGCTGGGCGTTCTGGCGACGAAGCCCTTCCACGGCTACGAGCTCATGAAGTGGTTCGACGTCGAGGGGCAGTTCATCCGCTCGAACACGCACCACAGCCAGATCTACCGAGAGCTGGCACGCATGGTGAAGAACGGGCTGGTCGAATTCGAGATCGACGCCCGCGAGGGCAAGCCCGACGCCAAGGTGTACCGCATCACCGAGATGGGCCGGCAGGTGCTCATGGAGTGGGTGCGCTCGCCCTACGAGCCGACGAGCCGCTTCCAGGACGCCGACTTCAACACGCGGTTCTCGTTCACCGTCGCGCTCGACCTCGAGGCCGCGCTGCGCGTGGTCGAGACCGAGCTCTCGTACCGCCGCGCGCAGGTCGCCAAGAGCCGCGTCCGCAAGCGCGGTCTGGTCGGCGTCGAGCCGATCGACGGCTTCGACGCCGAACGCTACATGCGCTACGGCGAGCAGATGCACTACTTCGGCGCCGATTCGGTCGACCGCTGGATGGACTGGCTCGAGCAGATGCGCACGACGATCACCACCGAACTCGAATCCCGCGACGCGGCGATCGACACCGACTCCGAGGAGCACACGGCATGAAAGCCATCATGGTCATGTTCGACAGCCTGAACCGGCGGATGCTGCCGAACTACGGCGGCGACTGGGTTCACGCCCCGAACTTCGAGCGCCTCGCTTCGCGCTCGGTCACCTTCGACAACTGCTACGGCGGATCCATGCCGTGCATGCCCGCCCGCCGCGAGATGCACACCGGCCGCTACAACTTCCTGCACCGGTCGTGGGGTCCGCTCGAGCCGTTCGACGACTCGGTTCCGGCGATGCTGACCGCCGCCGGCGTGCACACCCACCTCGCCACCGACCACCAGCACTACTGGGAGGACGGCGGCGCGACCTATCACAACCGCTTCTCGACGTACGAGTTCTTCCGCGGCCAGGAGGGCGACCCCTGGAAGGGGCAGGTCGCCGATCCCGAGATCCCCGAGTCGCTGGGCATGGCCGGCAGCATCAAGCCGAAGCTGTGGCGCCAGGACTGGGTGAACCGCGCCCACCTCGAGGACAAGGCCGACCACCCGCAGACCCTCACCTTCGACGCCGGCGTCGAGTTCATCGAGACCAACAAGGACGAGGACTCCTGGTTCGTCCAGATCGAGACCTTCGACCCGCACGAGCCGTTCTTCAGCTACGCCGAGTACAAGGCGCACTACGCGGCCGCCGAGTACGACGGCCCCCACTTCGACTGGCCCGACTACGCGAAGGTCACCGAGACTCCCGAGGCCGTCGAGCATGCGCGCGCCGAGTACGCCGCGCTGCTGTCGATGTGCGACGAGTCGCTCGGCCGCGTGCTCGACCTCATGGACGAGAACGACATGTGGGACGACACGATGCTCATCGTCTGCACCGACCACGGCTTCATGCTCGGCGAGCACGGCTGGTGGGGCAAGAACGTGCAGCCCTGGTACGACGAGACCATCCACAACCCGCTGTTCGTGTGGGACCCCCGCGCGCAGGTCGCCGGCGAGCGCCGCGGGGCCCTCGTGCAGACCATCGATTTCGGCCCGACGCTTCTGGACTTCTTCGGGCTGACCGCCACCGACGACATGCAGGGGGCGTCGTTGGCCACCGTGGTCGCCGACGACACCCCGGTGCGCGAGCACGCGCTGTTCGGCGTCTTCGGCGGCCACGTGTGCGTGACCGACGGCCGCTACGTGTACATGCGCGCGTCGGCGACGCCGCAGAACCAGCCGTTGTCGGAGCACACCCTCATGCCGACGGTGATGACCGGTTTCTTCCCGCAGCAGATGCTCGCGCACGCAGAGCTCGTCGACCCGCTGCCGTTCACCAAGGGTCTGAAGGTCTTGAAGACCCCCGCGCACGCGTGGGTGAGCCCGTTCGCGTTCGGCACCCAGCTGTTCGACCTCGAGACCGACCCCGAGCAGCACGAGCCGCTGCGCGACGCCGGCATCGAGCTGCGGATGGCGCAGGCGCTGCGCGACGCGATGGTCGCAGCGGATGCCCCCGCCGAGCAGTTCGTCCGCCTCGGCCTGCCGGCCGAGGGCGCCGTGACCGAGGAGCACCTGCTCATCGAGCAGCAGTGGCCGATGCTGCAGGCGTCGCTGGCGCCGGCATCCCGCGCCGAGGACTTCGGCGCCGACGGCGTCATCCTCGACCGGCCGCTCAGCGAGCTGCTCGCCGACCCCGCCACGCGCGGCGTGCTCCTCGAGCACGCGCCGATGCTCGCGGGCGGGCCGATGGCCGGCATGATCGGCAAGCTCACGCTGCTGCAGATCGCCGCCATGATGGTCGGCCTGCTTCCCCGCCCCGTGCTCGCCGGGCTCGCCCAGCAGCTCAGCGCCGCGGCATCTGTCGCGGCTGCCCCCGAACCCGCCGAGCGGGGGTAGCCCCGCCATCGACGCCCGACCCCCGTCCGTACCCGATCCCCGCACCTGACACACCCGGCGGCCGTGCCGCCACCTCACGAAGGAGTGACATCCGATGTCCGAAACCACGACACCGACGACGGCGCCCGCGCCGCCCGTCGCCGCACCGACGGTGACCGCCGCCATCCGGCACGGCGACCTCGACAAGAAGGGCGGCGTGCCGCGCCGCAAGACCAACCTCGTCATCCTCGGCGGCTCGATGGTCGCCGATGGCGGCGAGGGCAGCATGGCGACGACCCTGTTCCCCGTCATCGCCGCGGCGCTGAGCCTCGCGACCAGCGCGCTCGGCGTGCTGGCCGCCGTCGGCCGCATCGTCGGCGTCGTCGCCGGCCCCGCGTGGGTCTACCTGTCCAAGCGGTTCGGCCGCAAGGCGATCCTGGCGATCGCGACCGGCTTCTGGGGCCTGTGGGCCGTGGCCGCCGGCTTCTCGCAGGACTTCACGCAGCTGCTGGTGCTCTACGCGATCATGGCCGCCGGCACCGCGGCCGCCCACGTGCTGGTCCCCGAGGTCATCGGCGACTCGTTCGAGGACAAGAAGCGCGGCCGTGTCGTCGGCTGGGTCTACGGCGGCACCGCCGCGATCGGCAGCCTCATGGCGCCGCTCATCGGCAGCCTCGCCAACATCGAGGACGGCTGGCGCTACGGCTTCTTCATCTTCGGAGCGATCAACGTCTTCTTCGGTCTGCTCATCCTGCTCTTCTACAAGGACCCGGGCACCGGCGGCGGCGAGGCGCAGCTGAAGACCTTCACGCAGGAGGAGCGCCAGGCGGCATCGAAGATCACGTGGGCCAAGGTGCGCGCGCTCTTCAAGATCCCGAGCTACCTCGTGCTGCTGGGCAGCCGTCTGTTGTCGACCCACCTGCTGCTGGGCACCTTCGGCGTCGTCCTGCTGGTCAACGAGTTCGGCTTCGACGTCGCGATCGCCGCGACCGCCATGGCCCCGTTCGGCATCGGCTACCTCGTCGGCACGATCATCGGCGGGTTCGTCAGCGACTGGCTCAACAAGGTCAGCGTGAACTACGGGCGTCCCGCGATGCTGCAGGCCGCGCAGCTGATCTTCGCGTTCGTCGCCTACTTCGCGACCCAGATCACGTACGGCGGGATCGTCCCCTACCTCGTGCTGTTCGGCATCGTCGGACTCACCGTGGGCCTGAACCCCGGCGTCAACCGTCCGCTGGTGATGGCGGTCGTGCCGCCCGAGCTGCGCGGTGCCGCGTTCGCGATCTTCGTCTCGATCGTCGAGTCGGCCGGATTCGCGATCTGGACCCTGACGGCCGGCTTCCTCGCCGACACGGTCGGTCTGCAGCAGGTCATGCTGTGGCTGGTGTGCGGTGTGATGGTGGTCAACGCGCTGTTCCTCACGTTGCTGTACCGCCCCTTCAAGAAGGACCGCCTCGCCCTCGAGGCGGAACTCGACCGCCGTCGCGACGAAATCCTCGAGAAGGAGGCCCGCGAGGCCGCCGGTCAGGCCTGATCGACCCGGGTCAGTCGTGCTGCGCAGTCGCCGGACTGCGCAGCACGACTGCGGTCGTCACGGCGAGGACGACGATGCCGATCGCTTCGATGATCACGGTCTCGGGCACGAAGGCCATGTCCCACGTGGTCTCGATGCCAAACAGCCCCACCGTGAGCGCCAGCACGAGCGCGAGCAGGGTGGCGATCAGGAACAGCAGGCTGAGCACGGTCGCCAGCTGCAGGAGTCGTCCGCGCAGGATCAGCATCGCGATCGCGAGCACCAGGCCCGCGACGGCGTTCAGCACGAACATCACCCCGAGGATGCCACCCGTGCCGGTGAAGACGAGGAACAGGTGGATCCCGCCGGCGGCGAGCAGGGACAGGGCGCTGAGGATGCGGAGCACCCACACCCCGCGGGTTCGCGTGTCGGTCATCGACTTCCCTTCGGTGTGACCCTCAGGATGCCGCATCGGATGCCGCGGCACCAGGGGCGCCTGCCGCCCCACGGCGGCGTCGCACGAGCCATACGAC
>JAUHVN010000529.1 GCA_030425055.1 Actinomycetes bacterium
GCCGCGTGCGCGTATCGGATGCCGAGGCCGTCTCGTCGGTCTTCGAACTGCTCATGGGCAATGAGGTGGCGCCGCGTCGCGAGTTCATCGTGGATTCGAGCGCCCGCATGGATCGCGAACGTATCGACGCGTGACGCGTCAGCCGATCGCAGTCCCGACCGCTCCGATGACGGCGTCGAGCGCCTGACCCGACGCGTCGCGCTTCGCGCCCGAGGGCGGAAGGGCGCGCGTGGCGCCGTCGCCGCCGACCGCACGCGGCTGCGCTCCGACCCACGCGACTGTCAGGGTGTCCTCGCCCTTGAGGAAGCGCTGTGCGCGCACTCCGCCCGTGCCACGGCCCTTGGGTGGGAACTCCGCGTAGGCGGAGACCTTGGCGCTTCCGGCATCCGCTCCGGCGATCGCACTCGTCGAGCCCGCGACGGTGACCACCTCTGCGGCGTCCGGGTCGTCGACGACGCCGAAGTAGACGGCGCTCTCACCGGCCGCGACGCGGATGCCCGCCATGCCGCCGGCCGCGCGTCCTTGCGGTCGCACCGCTCCGGCATCGAAGCGCAGCAGCTGGGCGTCGCTCGTGACGAACACGAGATCGACGTCGTCGGGTGCCACGGCGGCGCCGACCACGCGGTCGCCCGGCTTGAGAGCGATCACCTCGATGTCGTGCTTCGCACCCAACTCGGATGACGCGACGCGCTTGACGGTGCCCTGCGCGGTGCCGAGAGCGATCGGAGGTGCGTCGGCAAGCGGGACCAGAGCGACGACGTGCTCGCCACCCGAGAGACCGAGGTACTGGTCGGCGCGTGTGCCGGCGGCCGGCTGAACGGAGTTGGGCGGGACGGACGGAAGGTCGACCGGACTCAGTCGGACGAGCCGACCGGCCGTCGTCACCGCGGCGATCTCACCGCGGGTGGTGGTGTCGACGGCGGACCGGATCGCGTCGTGCTTGGAGCGGCGCGACGGCGCGACGATGCCGCCGCCCTCGGCGTCGGCGACCAGTTCCGCGCGCACCATGCGGCCCGTGGCCGACAGGAACACGCGGCACGGCGCGTCGGCGATCTGCAGATCCGCCGCCGATGCGGCGGCGCGGGAACGCGGCGCGACCGGACCGCCGTTGAGCAGGAGCGTCCGACGAGGTGTGCCGTACGCCTCGGCTGCCGCGTCGAGCTCGCGCGCAACCTGGGCGCGCAGCAGCGCGTCGTCGGCGAGCAGCTCCTCGAGGCGCGCGATCTCGGCCTTCAGCTCGTCGCGCTCGCTCTCCAGCTCGATGCGCGAGAACCGCGTGAGCCGACGCAGTCGCAGCTCGAGGATGTACTCGGCCTGCGGCTGCGACAGGTCGAAGACGTCCATCAGTCGTGTACGCGCCTGCTCGCCGTCGTCCGACGTGCGGATGACCTGGATCACCTCGTCGATGTCAAGGATCGCGATCAGCAGGCCCTCGACCAGATGCAGACGCTCGCGCCTGCGGGCGAGCCGGTACTCGCTGCGCCGTGTCACGACGCGGATGCGGTGATCGAGGTAGACGCGCAGCAGTTCGCGGAGCCCGAGCGTCTGCGGCTGCCCGTCGACGAGCGCGACGTTGTTGATGCCGAACGAGTCCTCGAGCGGTGTGAGGCGGTACAGATGCGCCAGAACCGCCTCGGGATCGAAGCCCGTCTTGATGCCG
>JAUHVN010000530.1 GCA_030425055.1 Actinomycetes bacterium
CTTCCGCCCGGATACCGCCTCGTGCCGACCGCGATGTTCGCGGGTGAAGAACCGCGGTACTGCGCGATCGTCGGCGCGTTCTCGGTGCACGCCTCGGTGTTCTGGGGCACCCGCGTCGAGCTTTACGTCATCGCCGAGAACGTGCGCACCGGCATGCTCACGTGGGTGATCTGCGACTACGAGTCGAACACCATCAACTACGACCCCGGCCAGGGCTTCTCGGCCGCGACGACGAGCCGGGCGATGATCACAACCGCGCACACCGGCGACGTGCTCGTCGACGTGCGCAGCGCCGAGCGCCAGAACCGGCTCGAGGTGACCGCGCCGGTGCCGGCAGGCATGCCGACATCCCTCGACCAGCGTCTGTGGATCGAGGGCAACCTCAGCGTCGACTACGGCGGGCGCCTCGGCTACGACGAGTCCGAGCCGTTCGGGCTCGTCTTCGATCCCGGTGAGATGGCGCAGGCGCTGCGGATCCCCGTCGACGCGGTCGACGTCGCCCACAACACGTTCGGCGCGGACTTCATCGCCGACTCGCCCTTCGAGGTCGCGTGCTTCCCGTACGCGCAGCACTTCCTCACGACCAGCTATCCGCGCTCGACGCCGATCCGCGACGAGGCCGACCTCGAGGCATCCGTCCGCGACCACGTGGAGCGCGCGCAGCCGTAGAGGTCGCCGGTGCGCGCTACCGTGTCGTCGTGCGTCACGTCGCGTTCCTGCGGAACGTCAACCAGGGTCAGCGCGGGCATCCGTCGACCGAGATGATCCGGGATGCCTTCGCCGCCGCGGGCGCCACCGAAGTCGCGCTGTTCCAGAGCAACGGCACCGTGGTGTTCCGGGGCGACGACCCGCAGCGAATGCTGGACGATGCCCTCGGGATGCTGGCCGCGCTCGGGTTCGAGCGCGAGGGATTCGTGCTGTCGCTGCCCGCGCTCGCCGACATCGCCGCCGCGCATGCCGGGGCGCCCGATGTCTCGCGGCGGGAGGTGACGCTGAACGGTGGTGCCACCATCGACATCGCCGACGAGGCCGCGGTGCGCGAGGCGGCGCGACGTCACTGCCGGATGCTGGATGCCGGCGACGGCTGGGTCGTCACGGTGAACGACCGCGAGCGCGAGAGCAACGCCACGCCCACCGTCGAGCGGCTGACCGGCGGGCGCGCGACGTCGCGCTCGATGGCGACCGTGCAGCGGCTGCTCGACCGCCATCTCGACGGCGGATGAGCCGTGGCTCTGACAGGTGCGCGCCCGCGCCGTCGGGAGTACTCTCCGCTCATGGTCGAGCAAGATCCGGTGACGACGAACCCGGAGCACTACCGCACGGTCTTCGAGAACGAGTTCGTGCGCGTGCTGGAGTACACCGACGAGCCGGGGCACAGCACGACGCCGCACGTGCATCCGAACAGCGTGATGGTGACGCTCACCGACTTCGACCGGCGGCTGCATACTCCGAACGGGCAGCGCGACGTCACCATCGCGAAGCACCAGGCGCTGTGGCTTCCGGCCCAGCGTCACGCCGGCGAGAACACCGGACACACGCCGACCCACACGATCTTCGTCGAACTCAAGGGCGCTGCCGCGGGCGTGGTCTCGGACGACGCGGTAGGACCGCAGACCGGATGAGAGTCGATCCCTGGGCGTGTCCGACCTGCGGCGACCGG
>JAUHVN010000531.1 GCA_030425055.1 Actinomycetes bacterium
GGCCGCCTGCATGCCCGAGATGTCGGTGCCGAGATCCTCGGCCACGGTCGAGATCGAGACGTTCATCACCGTGCTGTCGAGGATCATGACGAACTGCGAGCAGCCCAGCAGCACCAAGACGAACCATCGACCCATGGAGGTCACAGTAGCGGTCGGCCTCGATCGCGCCGACCTAGACTCGGCGGCATGCCGGGCGACGAGCTGCGGGATGCCACCCGCGACGATCTGGCGGCGCTGCCGGTCGAGGTCGCGCCGCGTCTGCTGGGTGGCCACCTGACCGCCGTCGTCGACGGAGTCACCGTCACCGCGCGGATCACCGAGGTCGAGGCCTACCACGGGCTCGGCACCGGCGACAGGCCCGACCCCGCATCGCATGCGCGAATGGGTCCGACCGCGCGCAACGCCACGATGTGGGGCGAGCCGGGGCACCTGTACGTCTACCTCAGCCACGGCATCCACTCGTGCGTCAACGTGGTGTGCGGTCCGCGCGGTGTCGCCGGCGGAATCCTGCTGCGCGGCGCCGAGATCGTCGACGGTGCGGATGCCGCCACCCTCCGACGCCCCGCGGCCAGGACGCCGCGCGACCTCGCCCGCGGACCGGGGCGACTCGGCGACGCCCTCGGCCTCAGGCATCCGGTGCACGACGGCATCGACGCCATCGGCGGGGCCGCCCAGGCGGGTGCGACCGCGAGTCTCGCCCTGCGGACCGAGCCCCTCGCCGAGGTCGCGTCGGGTCCGCGGGTCGGCGTCGCCGGCGTGGCGGGGACGGATGCCTTCCCGTGGCGCTTCTGGATTCCGGGCGACCCCACGGTGTCGCCGTTCCGGTGGGGCCGCGGGGCGCGGGCCGTGGCCTGACGTCGGGGCGGCGGCATCCGCCGTGCTAGACTGAACCTTTGTCTGCGCGCACTCCTGCACGCAGTTCGCGTTTCGTCTCACTTCGTCCGCTCAACGACCGGAACTTTCCGGGCGGGGTCGCGGCATGTGCGGGCGGAACGCAGACAAGGGATCTTGGGTGAGGCCGTCCGGCCTCACGGTATTGAAGGAGACATCACCATGGCTGCAGTGTGCCAGGTGACTGGAGCGGTTCCCGGCTTCGGTCACAACATCTCGCACTCGCACCGCCGGACGAAGCGCCGCTTCGACCCGAACGTGCAGAAGAAGACCTACTACGTGCCCTCGCTCGGCCGGAAGATCACCCTCAACGTGTCCGCCAAGGGCATGAAGGTGATCGACGCCCGCGGCATCGAGTCGGTCGTGAAGGATCTCATCGCGAAGGGTGTGAAGCTCTGATGGCGAAGAAGGCCCAGGACGTCCGTCCGATCATCAAGCTGCGTTCGACCGCCGGCACGGGGTACACCTACGTGACGCGCAAGAACCGCCGCAACAACCCCGACCGCATCGTGCTCAAGAAGTACGACCCGGTGGTCCGCAAGCACGTCGAATTCCGAGAGGAGCGCTGATCATGGCGAAGAAGAGCAAGATCGCGCGCAACAAGCAGCGCGAAGAGGTCGTCGCCCGCTACGCCGAGAAGCGCGCGGAGCTGAAGAAGCAGCTGGTCGACCCCACCTCGACCGACGAGCAGCGCGAGGCCGCCCGCCTCGGCCTGCAGAAGCTGCCCCGCAACGCGTCGCCGGTGCGCCTGCGCAACCGTGA
>JAUHVN010000532.1 GCA_030425055.1 Actinomycetes bacterium
GTAAACTTGAGCGCATTCGAAATCAAATTGCCCAGAATCTGCCGCAACCGGTAACCATCCCCCCTCACAAATTTAGGTAAGTTCGCGTCGAGATCGATCCAGTTGGTCATCTCCTAGACGCTGCCCTGGCCGTGCAGCGGTGGGTCGAACACCGGAGCGGCTGCGTTGTCGTCGACCACACCGTCGGGAAGAACTGTCCACCCGCCCTGCGCAATCGAGCCGACCGCGAGAATGTTCGCCGCGGTGCCCGACTTCTTAAGGTCGACGTTGCGACCGGCGTGGATATCGCCGTCGAAGGTGATGGTGTCGGAGTCGAGGTCGATATCGCGCGCCGCGAGCATGTCGCCGCCAATCGTGATGCCGCCCTGGCCGCCGCCGCCCTTCATCTTGATGTCCCTTGCCACATAGACACTGCCGGTGACCGAGCACCCGGTACTCAGCGTGAGAGTGCCGCCGTCGGTGCCGTCAGCGCCGCCGAGAACCCACAGATCGCCGATGATGTGCGAGTCGCTGTTGCACTCGTAGTCGTCTCGCCGCACGACGAGGTCACCCTCGTAGGTCGACTTCGTGGCCTTGAACTGCCCGTCGAAGTACGCGACGGTGCCACCCGGAGACTCGGTGAGGACGCTCGTCCAGGGATAGTACGACTCGATCTCAGTACCGGCGTCCGGATCGGACGGGTCGTCGCCAGGCCCGAGTCCCCGAGAGCGGATGAGTACCCACGAAGTGTCTGCCGTCGGGCAGGTGGCCGAGAGTCCCGTGATCGCTGGTGCTGTCTGACCGATTACGGTCGTCGTCAGGATCTCGTACTCGTACGCCGGGGATCCGGTCAGCTGATCCGAGACGAGGCTCGAGCACGCGCCGCCGGAGGCCATCGAGACGAGCTGGTCGTACGCCGAGTCGCGACCCGACTCCGCGGCGATGAAGGCCTGCGTCTGTGTCTTGTTGCCCACGTTGGACTGGATCGTGAACATGACGGATGCCGCGATGACGGTCGCGATGACGAAACCGACGAGCATCACCACCACCACCGTGACGAGCACGGCCCCGTCGTCGTCGGACCGCCGCCTCGTCGGGCCTGTCATGACCAGCATCCGCCGCTCCCCTCTTCTCCCGCCCGGATCGACGCCTCGCCGCTGAACTGCACCGGCGCGGAGTCGGTCGCGATCGAGAAGTCGTACTCCAGCGTGTCTCCCGACTGTGCGAAGGCCCCAGTGCCCGGCACGTTCACGTCGACCTCGAATCCGCTGTAGTCCGCGGCGTCGAGCCACCGGCCCCATGCTAAGGCGTCGATGCTCGGCGCGCCCATCTTCATCTCTGCCACGCCGTCGGTGAGCTGGAAGGCCTGGCATTCGCGGTGGTCGGTGTAGGTGGTGTGCACCCATAGCTGCGAGCCACCGGCGCGCACTTCGAAGTCGAGCGCGTTGCGCATGGCGCGTTCGATCGACGAGCTGACGAACTGACCGCGGTTCGTCGCCTCGGTCGTAGACAGAACATCGTTCTGCGCGAGCCAGGAGTTGATCATGATCGTTCCGACGCCGATGAGCACGATGGTCGACACCACGATGCCGACGATGAGTTCGATGAGGGTGAGACCCGCGTCGTCGTCGTGGAGTGAGGCGTCGGTGCGGCGCATCAGTTCACCCACAC
>JAUHVN010000087.1 GCA_030425055.1 Actinomycetes bacterium
CCGAGCGCAACGCGATCGGCCACGGATTCGAGCGGGAGGTGCGACTCACCGAGATCGCGCGCGAGATGGGTCTGTACTGCATGGCCTACACGTGGACACCCGAGGAGACGGTGAGGCTCGTCGAGGCGGGCACGCATTGCATCATCGCCCACGTCGGGGGAACCGGTGGCGGGCTGGAGCCCATCCCGCACAAGTCGGCGGAGGAGACGCTGCCGGTGATCACCGAGATCCTCGAGGCCGCGAGGTCCGTCGACCCGGACGTGCTCGTGCTCGCGCACGGCGCATCGTTCGTCGACCCGGAGTCGGCACGCGAGATCTACCGACACACCGCCGCGCAGGGCTACATCGGCGCGTCCAGCATCGAGCGCACGCCCGTGGAGTCGGTCGTTATGGACACGGTGCGGGCATTCAGGGCCGTGCCGTTGCGGCGGCCGGCGTGACCCGTCCGCCACGCGTGCTGGTGCTCGGCACGCTCGACACCAAGGGCGAGGAGTTCGCGTTCCTGCGCGACCAGCTGCGCGCCGCCGGCTGCGAGCCGTGGGTGGTGGACCTGGGGATCCTCGGGGTTCCCGCGTTCGCGGCCGAGTTCCCGCGCGAGGAGGTCCTGCGCCGGGCTGGCACGAGCGTCGGGGAGATGGCGACAGGCGCCCGGAGAGGCGACGCCATCGACGCCGTGATCGTCGGGGGCCGGGAGATCGTCCGCGAGCTCCATGCCGAGGGCGTCATCGACGGCGTCATCGCGATGGGCGGCGGCTCGGGGACCACGGTCGGCACGACCATCATGGAGGTTCTGCCGTTCGGGTTCCCGAAGCTCGTGGTCACGACGCTGTCGCACCTGCTTCCGCACGTGCACGGGGTGGACGTGGTCGTGGTGCGGACGCCGGTCGATCTGGTGGGTCTCAATGCCATCACACGCGCGACGATCCGACAGGCCGCCGCCGCCATCACCGGCATGGCTCGCCTCGGCGCCCCCGACTTCGAGGCCGTCCGCAGCGTCGTGATCACGTGTCTGGGCGTCACAACCCCCGGCGTCATGAAGGTCCGCGAGCGACTCCAGCAGCTGGGCCGCGAGGTCATCGTGCTGCACTACGAGACGCTCGAGCTCGGCACCCTCGTGGAGGCCGGCGCGGTCGGCGCCGTCCTCGACCTAACGCCGAACGAGATCACGCGCGGCATGATCCATCCTCCGGGCCCGGACGACACGGACCGCCTGCGCGCGGTCCGCGAGCGCGGCATCCCTCTCGTCGTGGCTCCAGGGGCGTTGGACATGACCCTGCACTTCATGCCCGCGGGGGACCGGCCCGACGCGCTGGCCGACCGGCCCTACGTCGTGCATTCTCCGGACGCCACGCTGATCCGCACGACGCGCGAGGAGCAGGCTCGCCTCGGCCGTGTGCTCGGCGCGCAGCTGCAGACCGCCCGCGGAGCCGTCGCGGCCGTCCTGCCGATGGCCGGCTTCTCGATCTGGGACGCTCCCGGCAAGCCGTTCGAGCAGCCGGATGCTCGCGAGGCTCTCGCGACCGAGCTGACGAACGCGGCGGGCGGCGTTCCCGTCGTCCGCGTCGACGCCTCGATCAACGACGACCGGTTCGCGGACGCGGTCGTGGACACTCTGCTGCAGCTGGAAGGAAGGAAGACGACATGACCGCGAATCGGACCGTGCTGATCACGGGAGGATGCGGCGGGATCGGCCGCGAGGTCACCCGACAGCTCCAGGCCGACGGGAGGGCCGTGCGCGTCGTCGACATCGTCGCGGGTGAGGCGCCGGGCGTCGACTACGTGGTGGCGGACATCAACGACTACGAGGCGATGGATCGCGCGACGAAGGAGGTCGCGCACGTCATTCATCTCGCGGCGATCCCGTGGGAGACCGGCGACGCCCGAGGGCTCTTCCGGGCCAACATGCAGGGCACGTTCAACGTCATGAACGCCGCGGCGGAGAACGGCGTGCGCGGATTCGTGTTCGCTAGCACCGTAGCGACATACGGGCTGCTCCATCCGAGCCAGCCGTACCACCCGGAGTACTTCCCTGTCGACGAGCGTTCGCCGCTCATCCCCGATGGCAACTACGCCAACATGAAGATCCTCGCGGAGCAGTTCCAGATCTCCTACGCGCGCAAGTACGGGATGGACTCGATCGCGTTGCGACTGGCGACCGTGATGACCCCGGGCACGGATCAGTGGCGTCAGGTGCATGACAACATCGGCGATCCCGAGCACGTGTTCGTCGACGGCATGACGATGCGGGAGTTCATGTGGCAGTACGTCCACGTGTACGACGTGGTGCAGGCGTTCGGGCTCGCGATCCGCTACCTGGAGGAGCATCGCGGCTTCGGCTTCGAGGCGTTCAACATCGGCGCCGAGGACGTGGCGTCGAGCATCCCGACGCTCGAGCTGCTGCGACGCTACTTCCCCGAGCTCCCCGTGCTCCGCCATCCGGTCCGATTCGTCGAGCACTCCCATGCGACGCTCTACGGCATCGACAAGGCCGTCACGGAGCTGGGGTACCGCCCGCGCTACACGTGGCGCGACCAGGTCCCGCGGACGGAGGAGGTCGCCCGATGAACTATCCGCACCTGTTCCGCCCGATCACGATCGGCAGCACGCGGATCAAGAACCGGATCGCGATGGCGCCGGTCAACAACGCGATGCAGATGGATCCCCTCACCGGGCAGGCCACGATGACGACCGTCGACTACTTCGCCGAGCGCGCGCGTGGCGGCGTCGGCCTGATCGTCACGGGGACGATGAAGGTCGACTACGAGGTCGAGCCCTACATCGTCCAGGACACCGGGGTGCGGAAGTGGTCGTCCTTCAGCCCCCAGTCCACGATCATGTTCGCCGAGATGGTCGCGCGGGCGCACGCCTACGACGCGAAGTTCTTCTTTCAGCTCACCGCGGGACCGGGACGCGTGGCGTCTCCCGACTCCATCGACTCTGGCTTCCAGCCGATCTCCGCCTCCGCCAATCAGGCCTTCTGGCGCCCCGACGTGACCTGTCGCGCGCTGGAGACCTCGGAGGTGGAGCGGATCGTGGATGCCTACCGCAACGCGGCACGGTTCGCGCGCTCGATCGGCGCGGACGGCATCGAGGTGCACGGACACGAGGGCTACCTCATCGATCAATTCACGACGTCGCTGTGGAATCGCCGGACGGACAAGTACGGGGGCGACCTCCGTGGGCGCATGACGTTCCCCATCGAGATCCTGGAGGCGATCAAGGAAGGGGCGGGGGACGACTTCACCGTCACCTACCGGCTGGGCGTCCGGCACTACATCGAGGCCCCGATGAAGGGCGCGCTGCACGACGATGCGCCGGAGATCGGTCGCGACATCGAGGAGTCCATCGAGGTGGCCCGCCTCCTGCAGGCGGCCGGCTACGACGGCTTCTCTCTCGACCTCGGCGCGTATGAGAGCACGTACTGGGCGCATCCGCCCTACTACTTCGAGCACGGGTTCTCGCTCGACGCGGTCGCGCGGGTAAAGCGCGAGATCGACGTCCCGGTCATGGTGGCGGGCCGGCTCGGCAAGGCGGAGCTCGCGGACCGTGCGATCGCCGAGGGCCTGACCGACATGGTCGCCCTCGGCCGTGATCTCCTGGCCGATCCGGATTGGCCGAACAAGGTGGCCCGAGATCGCGTCGACGAGATCCGGCCCTGCATCGGCTGTCACGAGGGCTGCATCGAACGGCCCACCAGCCAGGGGCTACTCATGTCGTGCACGGTGAACCCGTCCACGAGCCGGGAGCGCAACGCGCGGCTGATCCCGGTCCGCGAGCCCGGCAAGCGCATCCTGGTCGCCGGTGGCGGAGTCGCGGGGATGGAGTTCGCGCGCACCGCCGCGGCCCGCGGTCATGACGTCACGTTGTTCGAGCGCAGCGGTCAGCTGGGCGGCAATATGCTGCAGTACGGTGCACCGTCGTTCAAGAACGACATCCTCCGCCTGCTTGCCTGGTATCGCCGCGCGATCGCCGACGGGAGCGTCAAGGTCGAGTTCGGACGTGAGGTCGACGCGGGCGTAGTCGCCGAGCACGATCCAGATGTCGTCGTGGCGGCCACGGGCGCCGGATACCGCGAGGACGCGCTGGAGGGAGCCTCGCTGGAACACGTCATGCGAGCGCCCGACGTCCTGAGCGGCAACGGGATGCCCGCGGGGGACGTGGTGATCGTCGGCGGGGGAAGCCACGGCGGGGAGACTGCCCTGCTGCTAGCGAGGCGGGGCCTGCGGGTGACGATCGTCGAGCGCCAGGATGCGATCGTCACGAAGGGCATGAGCGGCATCAATCGGGAGCACCTCCTTGACCAGTTGGGGGACCTTGGAGTGGTGCTGCGGACGGACACGCGCGCGATCCGTGTGGTCAACGGCGGGGTCGAGGTGATCTCGCCCGACCGTGCGGTCGAGAGGATCGCGGCCGACACCGTGGTGATGGCGATCGGCATGACGGCGAACGATCGCCTTTACGCGGATCTCGTCGGATCCGTCGGGGAGCTGTACCAGATCGGCGACTGCAAGGAGCCGCGGTACCTGCACGACGCGATCTTCGAGGGCTGGTTCCTCGGCCTGAACGTCTGACCGCGACGCTGCGCATCGTCACGAGAAAGGAAACATCTCCGATGGGAATGGTATTCACAAGGACGCAGGTGCTCGCGCGGGTGCAGGAGGTGGTCGCCTCCGGTGCACCGCTGATCGCTGCGGGCCCGGCGAACGGCATCGCCGCGAAGTGCGCGGCGCTGGCAGGAGCGGACCTTATCATCAGCTCGACACTCGGGCTCAGCCGCAGCATGGGCTTCGCCACCCGCGCGGTCGGCGATTTCCGCGGCGACCGGTCTCTGGCGCTCCACCAGACGTTCTTCGAAGTCGTCCCGGACACGCCGATGATCGCCGGTTTGGATGCCAGCGATATCTTCAGCCTCGATCACGGGCGACTCATCGAACGGTTCGTGGCGGCCGGCGTGTCCGGGATCGCAAACATCCCGTCGTCTCAGATGTTCGGCGACGAGTTCCGCGCGGGCGCGGGCGCGACCCCCCGGCACGGCATCCATCAGGAGGCCGCGCTGATCTCCGCGGGCCGTGAGCACGACCTGTTCACGGTCGGTCTGGCGTATCGCCCGGACGACGCGCTCCTGCTCATGGACGCCGGCGCGGACCTCGTCATCGCGACTTGCGGGCACACCTCGGGGGGCAGCGCCGGATATCCGGAGCAGTCCTACGACGAGGCCACTGCCCGGATTGCGGCCGTCGTGGACGCCGTGAAGTCACGCGACCCGCTCCTGCCGTGTCTCGGCCACGGCGGGCCTTTCAACTCACCGGAGTCAACGGAGGTGCTCTATGCGCGCACAGCCGTTGATGGCTTCTACGGGTGCTCCGCGTTCGACCGAATCCCCATCGAGCGCGCGGTGACCGAAATCCTGCGGCAGTACAAGACGCCATGGCACGAGGGCGGCGCGCGTTGACCGCGGAGGGGTTCGTCGGGTCGCTCTTCGACGTGGCAGGGCGCCACGTGCTCATCACCGGAGCTGCATCCGGGATGGGCCGGGCGATGGCGATAGCGTTTGCACGGGCGGGATCCTCCCTTGTCTTGGCAGATATCGACGAGGAAGGGCTGGCCAGCACTCTGGCGATGCTGCCTCCGGACATCCCCGTGCTGCTGCATCGCACAGACATCGCCGTCGAGGACGAGGTCGAGACGCTGTTCGCGGCGGCGAAGGCCATCGCCCCTGTCGACGTGGTGATCAACAACGCCGGGGTGCTATCCGAGTACAGCTTCTTCGAGATAACCGCGGCGCAATGGGACCGCGTGATTGCGGTCAACCTCCGCGGGCAGATGCTTTGCATCAGGGCGGCGATGGCGGCCATGGGGACGCACGGGGGCTCGATCGTGAACATCGGCTCGGGCCCCGGCTCGCGTGGCGCCGCGATGAACGTCGCCTTCACTGCTCCGGACTACGTCGCTTCGAAGGCCGGTGTGCAGGCCATGACGCGTTTCGCCGCGCAGGACGGGGCGCGCCACGGTATCCGTGTCAACGCGATCGCCCCGGGTGCGGCAGCAACGCCAATGCATGCCCATCACCTCGAAGAGTTCGAGGCCGCCGTCGTGGGCACCGTACCTCTCGGTCGTCTTCAGCGTGCGGACGACATCGTCGGCATGGCCATCTATCTCGCCTCGTCGGCGAGCTCCTACGTAACCGGGCAGACGTTCCATGTCAACGGCGGTGTCCTCATGGATCCAGGGGCGTAGTCATCAGACGCCGGTCGAGCGTCGTGGGCCCGTGAGGAGATGCGAACCTTGAAACGTCGCGCCCTGACAGATATATCCCGGCAGGATGGCTCGCCAGGCCGCTGCGCTCTGCACACTTTGCTGATGTCCGGCGTGAAGTACGCACGTGCCCCGCGTCATAGTTCGGAGAGTCCGACAGGTAGGACAATCCGGACTTTGACAGGCAGGGCTGTCACGAGCTCAAGAGTTCTCGCGGCCAAGCTGCGTGAGCACCGCATCGGCCCATATCACCGCAGTTGCACAATCGATTGATCGACGAGGAGTCCCTGTGACCGCCAAGCGTGAGACTGAGCTGCTGGCGTCCGTCCCTGAGCGCCTATTCATCGGTGGTGAGTGGCGTGCGGCGTCGGGTAGCAGGACGTTGAAGGTGTACGACCCCTCGAACAGGGGGTTCGTGAAGCAGATCGCGGATGCCTCGCCCGAGGACGGTAAGGCGGCCCTGGACGCGGCCGTTGAGGCCTTCCCGTCGTGGGCGGCGACTTCGGCGCGTGAGCGCGCCGAAGTCCTGCGTCGGACGTTCGATCTGCTGCAAGAGCGCAAGGAGGACTTCGCACTCCTCATGACGATCGAGATGGGGAAGCCCCTCGCCGAGGCCCGCGGCGAGGTCGCGTATGGGGGTGAGTTCCTGCGGTGGTTCAGCGAGGAGGCCGTCCGGGTGCAGGGCCGGTACGGGGCCAATCCGGAGGGTACCGGCCGGATGATCGTGTCGCAGCATCCGGTCGGTCCCTGCTACCTCATCACGCCCTGGAACTTCCCGCTCGCGATGGCGACCCGCAAGATCGCCCCCGCGCTCGCCGCAGGCTGCACCGTGGTCATCAAGCCCGCTGAGCTGACGCCGCTCACGACCCTTTCCCTCGTGGAGCTCCTCGAACAGGCCGGCCTCCCCGCCGGTGTCGTGAACGTCATCACCACCTCTACGTCCGGCAAGGTCTCCGAGCCGATCATCCGCGACCCTCGCCTGCGGAAGCTCTCGTTCACCGGGTCGACCCCGGTCGGTCAGCGGCTGCTGGAACAGGCGTCTCAAGGGGTGCTGCGTACCTCGATGGAGCTCGGCGGCAATGCCCCGTTCATCGTGTTCAACGACGCAGACCTCGACAAGACGGTCGACGGCGCGATGATGGCGAAGTTCCGTAACATCGGTCAGGCGTGCACGGCCGCGAACCGGTTCATCGTGCAGCGGTCGGTCGTCGACGAGTTCGCGCGCCGAGTGACCGAGCGTGTGCGCGGGCTGAAGCTTGGCCGGGGCACCGACGAGGGGGTCACGATCGGACCCCTCATTAACCAGGACGCCGTCGATAAGACCACAGCGCTCGTGGACGACGCGGTCGGGCGCGGCGCTTCGGTGACGATCGGCGGATCGGCCCGCGGCGGCGCGGGCACGTTCTACGAGCCCACCGTGCTGACGGAGGTGAGGCCGGGCAGCGAGATCCTCCGTGAGGAAATCTTTGGGCCGGTGCTCGCGATTGTCCCCTTCGATAATGAGGACGACGCGGTGCGAATCGCCAACGATACCGAGTACGGCCTGGTCTCATACGTCTTCACCGAGAGCCTGTCGCGCGGGCAACGTATGATTGAGCGGCTCGAGACCGGCATGATGGGGTTGAACGTCGGGGTCGTCTCCAACGCCGCCGCACCCTTCGGCGGCTGGAAGATGTCGGGCCTGGGCCGCGAGGGAGGCGCCGAGGGCATCCACGAGTACCTCCAGACGAAGTACACCCTCACCCCCAACCCATTCTGACGGGAGACCGTTCGTCGGTGATGTTTCCGAACCTCGGCGAGACGTAGGCGCAAGGCGCCAAAGGATCCGCCGTAGGGTGCGGATCAACTCGGGACGAGTTCAGACGTCCCGGTCGCCTGTGAGAAGCGTTTGGGGAGAAGCGACAACAGACGCTCGTCATCGAGCAACAGAACGCCATAATCACCAGCATCGGCTGTCCCGCGTCAAGTAGTTGGCAGGATTTCGGGTTCGGGAAAGGTGGGGATCGCGGGGTCGGCGTGGCCGAGGTGGACGTCGCGGGGTCGGTTCCAGGAGAGGTGCTCGTGGGGTCGGATCTCGTTGAACTAGACGCGGAACGTCTCGCCTTGGCGGACCAGGTCGAGGGCGTCGTCGATGTGCTCACGGTAGAGCCGCTCGTATTTCAGTGATCCGAACGCGCGTTCGCGGACGCCGTTCTGGCCGGGCGAACGGACCCGGGTGCGCACGTGCCGCAGCTCGGGTCGTGCGGCGATGAGTGCGCCGAATCGGAATGAGCGGAATGGGCCGCCGTTGTCGGTGACGAGTGTGATCGGGACGATCTCGCCGGTGTCGGGGTCGGTGAGGTGCTCGAGCAGCGACACGTCGCCGAGCAGCCGGCCGGCTTCGGTCAACGCGAGCTCGACGGCGGCGATCGCGTCGTGCTGGTTCGCGGTCGGTGACCAGTGCCACCCGAACTCATACTTCGACCAGTAGTCCGCGATCCCGGCTACCCGCCAGGTCCCGCCGGTCGCGGTCTCGTATTCGGAGAAGTCGAACTGCCAGACCTGGTTCGGGCCGGTCGGCGCAGCGGCGAACGCCGCCCGCCGCTGTTTGGCCTGCTCGCGACGTTCCCGCTGGTAGTCGGCCTTCAGCAGCAGGTCGGCGTCGTCGAGCACCCGCAGCACCGTGGACGGGCTGACTCGATACCCGGCGTGCCGGGCCATCGCCCAGATCTTCCGGTGCCCCCATGCGGGGTGCTCACCGGCGAGCGTGCAGATCACCTCGCGATGCGCGGCGCGTGCCGGCGCGGGCCACGGCCCTTTCGGCGGATACCCGGCGCGGGCCTTCGCCTGCCAGCGTCGCCAGGTGCGTTCCGGGATGCCCATCACCTCGCACCACCTCGAGGTCGGCATCCCCGCGGTTATGCGGATGACCTCGAGGTCCTCGAAGGGCCCAGACGGCTCTCCGCACTCTTCTTCCACGCCCGGATCTCGACCGCCGCTTCGCCCAGCGCCTAGGTGAGATCAGAGACCTCAGCCCCCAGCTGCTGCTCCCGCGTCGACGGGCCCGTTCGGCCCGCGACCAACGCGGACTTGCCCGCCTCGATGAACTCGGCCTTCCACCGCCCGATCGACTGCTCCGACACCCGCTCCTTCCGAGCGGCCTCTGCGATCGAGACCTCACCCGCAAGCACGGCCAGCACGATCCGCGTCTTCTTCTCCGGTGGGATCACCGGCGGTCTGCCCATCAGACACCTCCTGGACTCACACGCCGATCATGCCCTCACAACCGGCCTGCCAGAAAGCTTGACGCGGGACACGGCAACGCACGCAACGACGCCGCGGATGGCTGGTTCGAGAAAATCAACCACAGCCGGGCAGCACAGGTTCTCGCTCAGGTCGCGGCCCTCATTCCGGCGCTCCGAGCAACTGAACGACGACTCCTACCCGAGGTGAATCGCGAGGCGAAGCGAGACGCTGCGAGGCCGTTAGCGGGTCAGGGCA
>JAUHVN010000533.1 GCA_030425055.1 Actinomycetes bacterium
CTGCTGTGCATCACGATCATCGGCATCCCGCTCGGCATCGCCAGCTTCAAGATGGTGCCCGTCTCGCTCATGCCGCTCGGCAAAGAGATCGTCTCGGTCGACGATCCCCGCGCCGTCATGGCCTGACGCCGCAGTCCGGTCAGACCCGGGTGACGGATGCCGCGCGCCGCCCGGGCAGCGCCAGCAGCGCGCCGACCACGACGAGCAGCGCGCCGGAGCCGGCCGCGAACCACGGCGTCTCGGCGGGGATCTCAAGGTAGGTCGTCAGCCCGAGGATGCGCGCGAGACCCCACGGCAGCAGCCCGAGCTCGTCGTTCCACAGGCTGAGCGCGGGTTCGAGGCCGATCGCCCCGATGATGACCGCCGGCACCAGCAGCCCCGCCCCCACCGACGCCACCACGGCGCCGATCGCGCGCCGCGCGCCGAGTTGGGTCACCAGCGCCCAGGCCGCCGCGATGAACACCCACAGGAACAGGGCGAACGCGATCGCGATGTAGACCGTGCGCACGGTCGGCTGGGTCCAGAACGCGAACCAGTACCCGCCGGGTCCGGTGAACGACAGCGCCACTAAGGTGACGGCGCACCGCAGCACGATCACACCGCCGACCGCCGCGATGACCGGCCACGGCGAGTGCCGCCGCAGAATGAGCCGCAGCACGAGCGCGAAGACCAGCCACGCGCCGAGCACGACGGCGAGGTGCGTCCACGACAGGAACGACGTCTGCACCGCGCGCGTGCCGACCAGCAGCGCCGCCGGCACGCCGAGCAGAAGCCATCGGCCGGTGCGCAGCATCCCGTACGTCGCCGCCCGTGCGCGCCACGGCCTGGTCGACCCGACGATCGAGGCCGCCGCCGCCACGGCACCCGGCCGCCGGACGAGTCGCGTGCGAGCGGCCAGGATGCCGATCACGATCCATGCCAGCGTCGGAATGAGCAGAATCCGGGCGATCCACGACATGGTGAGGTCGCGCTCCGCGCGGTCGACGCCCTGCTGTGCGGCCGTGAGGTTGTACGCGGGGTGGTCGAGATCGCCCTGGTACGCGGCGAGATGCTCGGCGGCGGATGCCTCGAACACGGCCTTCGCGGCATCCCACGCGGCGTACGCGTCGGCCGACCGCGTGTCGTGCCAGCGCGCCTGCTGCAGGATCATCGTGCGGTAGTCGCCGAGCATCCGCAGCGTGTCGACCTCGTAGGCGATCGCGCCGAGCAGCGCCTCGCGCATCTGCGGTGAGTGCCAGGTGGCGGCATCCGTCGCCACGACGAGCTGCTGCATCCGCTCGGCCGCCGCGACCGCCTGCTCGCCGCCCGCGATCGCCGCATCGATGCCGCCGTTGTCGTTCACGACCATGTACATCGCGTCGAGCACGGCCGAGTCGCCGGTGAGGATGTCCCACTCGAAGATCCACATCATCGGCGGCGGCTCGAGGCCGAGCGCGAAGACGCGCTGATCGGCGAACTGCTCGAGGTAGAGGCCCTGCGCGATCGCCTCGCGCGACGACCCCATCGCCTCGACGATCGCCGCAACCGTCGCGGGGTCGTCCGAGAACCACTCGCGCGCCCAGTCGGCGGTCACCTGCGCCGGATCCGCCGCGGGGTCGACCGCGAGCGCGGCGGCGACCTGCGTGTTGAGCTCGTAGAGCTGCCAGAAG
>JAUHVN010000534.1 GCA_030425055.1 Actinomycetes bacterium
CGACGACCGCGCCCACCGAGACGAGGGTGCCGGCGAGCAGGCGTGCGCTGGTCGTCGCCCAGCGGAAGGTCCTTCTGTCGCTCATCGCCGCTCCTGCCAATGCGGGCCGACCACGCGCGGTGTCCGCCGCGCGACCCGGCGTGATGCCGCGGTCGGGAATCCGAGCAGCAGGGCGATCGCGACGACCGCGAGATGCCCCGCCGCGACCAGTCCCGCCATGGTCTGGGCGGTCGCCGGCTCTGCGGCGCGCTCGGCGACGTCTACGGTGACGCGCCATAGCGAGCCCTTCGTCGTGTCGCCGACGGCGTCGAGGTCGGCCCGCTGGTTGAGCGAGGTCGCCGCGGTGAGCGTGATCGTGCGGGCCGCATCGGACTCGGGCTCGACGGCGGGGGCGAGCAGCACGAAGCGGATGCCGTGCGACGCCAGCCTGCCGACGACGTCGTCGTCGGCGGAGGTCATGAGGTCGGCGGCGATCTCGGCCGCCTCGACGTCCGCGGGGCTGGGGCTCGTCCGGGTCGTGACGATCGTCGCTTCACCGCCGAGGGTCTCGCTGCCTCCCCACACGACGCGGGCCGACACGCCGCCGGCGTTCTGCGGCGTGAGCACCATCGTCCCGACGTCGGGGTCGTCGCGTCCTTCGGCGGCGACGTAGGCGGGGAGCGTGCTCACTCCTCCGATCTCGATCAGGGCGGTGCCCCGCGCGAGCGCCGTCGCCGACGGCACCGCGAGCGCGGCGACCGCCACGGTCACGAGGAAGGCGCCGACGGCGCGGATCGCTCCGACGCGCGGAGCGAGTCCCGCATCGAGCGCCACGAGTGCGCCCATCGTCGCGCCGAGCCAGGCGAGACTGAGCCCGTTGCCCGGCCACAGCGCCACCGGAAGCGACTGCGCGAAGGCGACCGCGACACCGACCGCCGCGAAGGCCGTCGCGATGCCGAGCGCCGTCACGAGCAGCAGCGCCGCACCGACCGCCCACCGCTGCGTGAGCGGGGCCATGAGGGCCAGCAGTGCGAGCGGCGCGGCCAGCAGCGGCACCCACCACGTCGGCCCGTCGGGCAGGATCGTCGCCCACCCGGCGAGGTCGGTCGTGGGGATGCCCGCGGCCAGGAGTGCACGGCCGGCGGCATCCGCCGCGACCTGAGGTCCGTTCCAGGCGGGACCGGGATCGGCGAGCATCCCCCAGCCGTCGCCGGTGCGCACGGCGTGGAGGGCGAGCGGGGCCGCGAGCACGACCGACGGCACCGCCAGCCAGATGAGGCGGGACAGGCCGAGACCGGCGCGCGCGACGACGGCGACGATGATCCCGACCGCGAGCAGCACGGCCGCCGCGGGTGCGAGCGAGGGCGCGCACGCCAGCACCGCGGCGAGCAGCAGCGACGCGCCGCCCGCTGCCGACCACGAGCGGTGGGCCACGCTCGCGGCGAAGAACAGCCACGGAAGCAGCAGGTGGACGAGCACCGCGGCGGGCCGCCCCTGCGTGAGCGCGATGAGGAACGTGGGCGCGAGCGCCCAGACGATGCCGGCGGTGATGCGCAGTCCCGACCGTTCGGTGACCCGCACCGCGGCGAACCAGCCGCCGAGCGCCGCGAGTGGGAGCGCCGCGAGCCACAGCACGACGATCGCGCGCGAAGGCTCCCACGGCGAC
>JAUHVN010000535.1 GCA_030425055.1 Actinomycetes bacterium
CAGGACTCGGCTGACTTCCTCGCGGGCTGGACCACCTACTACTGGGCGTGGTGGGTGTCGTGGACGCCCTTCGTCGGCATGTTCATCGCGAAGATCTCGCGTGGACGCACGCTGCGCGAGTTCGTCACGGTCGTCATCATCGTCCCGTCGATCGTGTGCCTCTTCTGGTTCGTCATCTTCGGCGGCACCTCGATGTGGATGGAGGCGAACGGCATGGGCATCAGCGAGACCGGGTCGCCCGAGGCATCCCTGTTCGCGGTGCTCGGCAACCTGCCCTTCGGTGTCGTGACATCGGTGATCGCGATGATCTCGATCGTCATCTTCTTCGTGACGTCGGCCGACTCGGCCTCGATCGTCATGGGTTCGATGTCGCAGGGCGGCCGCCCCGAGCCGTCCACATGGGTGACCATCCTGTGGGGCTCGCTGCTCGCACTCGTCGCCGCGTCGCTGCTGCTGGCCGGTGGCCAAGACGCGCTGTCGGGTCTGCAGTCGATCATGGTCGTCTCGGCATTGCCGTTCGCGATCGTGGTGATCGGCATCATGTTCGCGTGGGCGAAGGACCTGCGCACCGACCCCTACGTGCTGCGCAGCAAGTTCGCCCGTGCGGCCATCCGTCAGGGCGTGCGTCAGGGCATCGCCGACCACGGCGACGACTTCGTCTTCCAGACGAGCGAGGTCGAGGACGGGAAGGGTGCGGGCGCGTGGCTCGACACCGAGGATCCGTCGCTCACCGAGTGGTACGTCGAAGCGGCCACCGGCGCGATCGACCAGGTCACCGCCGAAGACGTGGAGCGCACGTACGAGCCCGGACACATCCAGAAGAAGGGGCCCGACCGCCCCGACCACACCGCGTCGGGCGACGCGTCGCTGACGGTCGGCGAGAACCGCCGTCAGCATCGCGGCGAGTCGGGCGACGACGCGTAATCGCGGTCAGGGCATCGACGGCGCGTCCGCCGCGACGTCGGTGCCCTCCGCGAGCTGCGCGAGCGCCTCGGTGAGGCGCTGCGCCAAGTAGGCGTGCCCGGCGGTCGACGGGTGGTCGTTCCCCGGCCCGGTGTCGATCACCTCGAGATAGTTGTCCGGTGTGATCCACTCGTCGCGGATCGGCGAGACGTACCACCACGAACGCGCCGCCGCGAGGCGGGCGAGGTCGGCGTCCATCGCGGCGGTCGGCTTCTCGACGGGCAGCACCTGCGGTGCGGGACCCAGGACGACGACCGTCGCGCGCGGATAGCGTGCGGCGAGGTCGTCCCACGCCGCCGACACCGCGTCCACGTAGCCGGCGGGGTAGAGACGGCGGTCGTTGATCGAGCCCTGCAGGATGACGAGGTCGGGTTCGAGCGACGGATCGAGGGCGCGGATGCGGTCGCCGAACGACGGGCCGTCGATGCCCGGCTTGAGGTAGCCGCTGCCGCGCACGCCGTCGACGATCACCTCGGCTTCCAGCAGACCCCCCAGCAGGTGCGCGTACCCGAGCGTCGGCGGCGCTGCCGCCGACCCGTACGTCCACGAGTCGCCGAAGACCAGCACGGTCGCATCGTCGGGAAGCACGAGCGGCGCCGGCGCGATCTCGGCGGCTTCCGCGCCCGCGGATGCCGGTGCCGGCTGGCTCCACGGACGCCACGCGGCGAGCGCGCA
>JAUHVN010000536.1 GCA_030425055.1 Actinomycetes bacterium
GGCTGCGACGATCACGCGTGACCGGCGCGCTCCATGGCCCGCAGCTCCTTCTTGAGGTCCTGCACCTCGTCGCGCAGGCGCGCCGCGAGCTCGAACTTGAGCTCGGCCGCGGCGGCCAGCATCTGGTCGCTCAGGTCGCCGATCGTCGCCTCGAGCTGCATCGCGCCCTCGGCGGCGATGCCCTCGCGACGCAGGTTCGGCGTCGGCGACTTGCCCTTGCCCGACTTCGACGCCGCGGCGTCCTTGCGCGAGAGCAGCGCCTTCGTGTCGGCGCCCTCGCGCGCGAGCACCTCGGTGATGTCGGCGATGCGCTTGCGCAGCGGCTGCGGATCGATCCCCCGCTCGAGGTTGTAGGCGACCTGCTTCTCGCGACGACGGTCGGTCTCGTCGATCGCGTTGCGCATCGAGTCGGTGATCGTGTCGGCGTACATGTGCACCTGGCCCGAGACGTTGCGCGCCGCGCGGCCGATCGTCTGGATGAGGGACGTGCCGCTGCGCAGGAACCCCTCCTTGTCGGCGTCGAGGATCGACACGAGCGACACCTCGGGCAGGTCGAGACCCTCGCGCAGCAGGTTGATCCCCACGAGCACGTCGTACACGCCGGCGCGCAGCTCGCTGAGCAGCTCGACGCGTCGCAGCGTGTCGACGTCGGAGTGCAGGTACCGTACGCGCACGCCGTGCTCGCCCAGGAAGTCGGTGAGCTCCTCGGCCATCTTCTTCGTGAGGGTCGTGACGAGCACGCGTTCGTCACGCTCGGAGCGCACCCGGATCTCCTCGAGCAGATCGTCGATCTGGCCCTTCGACGGCTTCACGATGATCTCGGGGTCGACCAGGCCCGTCGGGCGGATGATCTGCTCGACGACGCCGTCGGCGACGCTCATCTCGTAGCGTCCGGGCGTCGCCGACAGGTACACCGTCTGGCCGACGCGCTCCTTGAACTCGTCCCACCGCAGCGGCCGGTTGTCGAGTGCGCTCGGCAGCCGGAACCCGTGCTCGACGAGCGTGCGCTTGCGCGAGGCATCCCCCTCGTACATCGCACCGATCTGCGGAACGGTGACGTGGGACTCGTCGATGACCATGAGGAAGTCGTCGGGGAAGAAGTCGAGCAGCGTGTGCGGGGGCTCGCCCGGCGACCGGCCGTCGAGGTGCCGCGAGTAGTTCTCGATGCCCGAGCAGAAGCCGAGCTGCTGCAGCATCTCGAGATCGAACGTGGTGCGCATGCGCAGGCGCTGGGCCTCGAGCAGCTTGTTCTGGGACTCGAGCTCGGTGAGGCGCTCCCCCAGTTCGTCCTCGATCGTGCGGATCGCGCGCTGCACGGTCTCGGTGCCGGCGACGTAGTGGGATGCCGGGAAGATCGGCACCGCGTCGAGCTTCTGCACGACTTCTCCGGTAAGCGGATGCAGCATGTACAGCGCCTCGATCTCGTCGCCGAACATCTCGATGCGGATCGCATACTCCTCGTACACCGGGATGATCTCGATCGTGTCTCCGCGCACGCGGAAGTTGCCGCGCGAGAAGTCGACGTCGTTGCGGTTGTACTGCATCGCGATGAACTTGCGGATCAGCGCATCGCGGTCGTACACCTCGCCCACCTGGAGCGCGACCATCGCACGCATGTACTCCTCGGGCGCGCCG
>JAUHVN010000537.1 GCA_030425055.1 Actinomycetes bacterium
GGCCGCCGCCTGGAAGGTGCCGTCGTCCCACACGACGTCGACCCACAGCCAACCGTTGTCGGGATACGACGACAGGTAGGCAGAGTCGAGGCGGTCGGGAAGCTCTTCCTGGACCGCGGCGAGCTCGATCTCGCTGCCTGCGCCGGGTTCGCCGCCGGTGGGGTCGTCCGGGCGCATCGGATCGTACAGGGCGAGCATGATCGGCGGCTGGGTCACGGTGAATCGCTCGCCGTCGTAGGTGCCGTAGACGGCGTACGCGCCCCACTGCGCGTCACCCGACGTCTCCGAGCCGTCGACGCCCTCCCAGCTCCACCCGTCGAGGGGGATGCCCAGGCACTGCGGCGGGTACGACTCGGCGATCGGCCCGAGGCACAGCTCCACCTCGCCGGCGACATCCATCACCGTGCCCTGGGCGACGACGTCGCCCTCGGGCGGCGCGGGCCACACCGAACCCAGCGGGAGGGTCGCGTCGGCTCCGGGGGTTCCCGCGGTCGCGCATGCGGAGAGGGTGAGCAGGGATGCCGCGCCGAGCGCGGCGACGGCGAGGAGCCGTCCTGGGAATGCGGTCATGTCCTCTCAGTGTCGGCATCCGCGCGATCGTCTCAGGTTCGCCGCCGTCGCGCGGGGGTGTATCGTGTCACCATGCGCTTCGGCCGGCTTCTCCTCCTTAGCCGCCGCGACGGGGCCTCGATCTAGGGCCTTCCTCGTCGCGGAGCTTGTCGTCGGCCCGCCCACTCGACGAGGAAGAAGCGACCATGGACAACACCCAGCAGCCTTCGGGCATGCCGATCCACAAGTATCGGCCGTACCACGAGCAGATCGACGTCCCCCTGACCGACCGCACGTGGCCTGACAACCGCATCACCGAGGCGCCCCGGTGGTGCGCCGTCGACCTGCGCGACGGAAACCAGGCGCTCATCGACCCGATGAGCCCCGAGCGCAAGCGCATCATGTTCGAGCTGCTCGTCAGCATGGGCTACAAGGAGATCGAGGTCGGCTTCCCGAGCGCGAGCCAGACCGACTTCGACTTCGTCCGGCAGCTCATCGAGGACGATCTCATCCCCGACGACGTCACCATCCAGGTGCTGACGCAGGCGCGCGCCCACCTCATCGAGCGCACCTACGAGTCGATCCGCGGCGCCAAGCGGGCCATCGTGCACCTGTACAACTCCACGAGCGTCCTGCAGCGCGACGTCGTGTTCCGCACCGACCGCCAGGGCATCATCGACATCGCGCTCGAGGGCGCGCGACTGTGCCGCGAGTACGAGAAGCGCATCCCCGAGACGCGCGTCTTCTACGAGTATTCGCCCGAGAGCTACACCGGCACCGAGCTCGAGTTCGCGGTCGACGTGTGCAACCAGGTGCTCGAGGTGTTCGAACCGACACCCGACCGCAAGGTGATCATCAACCTGCCGGCGACCGTCGAGATGGCGACGCCCAACGTGTACGCCGACTCGATCGAGTGGATGTCGCGTCACCTGAACCACCGCGAGAACGTCATCCTGTCGCTGCATCCGCACAACGACCGCGGCACCGCGATCGCCGCCGCCGAGCTGGGCTACATGGCCGGGGCGGACCGCATCGAGGGATGCCTCTTCGGCAACGGGGAGCGCACCGGCAACGTCGACCTGGTG
>JAUHVN010000538.1 GCA_030425055.1 Actinomycetes bacterium
TGCCGTGCGCCGCGGACGCGGACGCGACCGGCTCGGCGCCGAACAGGTCGTACTTGCCCTGCCCGAGCGGACCCCACGCCTCGATGCGCACGTCGTGGGCGGCCGCCCACTCCGCGACCTCGCGCTGCTGATACGCGGGGTGCACCTCGATCTGGTCGACGACGGGCGTGACGCCGGTCTCGGCGACGATGCGCTCGAGGTGCGGCACGAGGAAGTTCGAGACCCCGATGCTCGAGGTCAGCCCCTTCTCCCGCAGTTCGATGAGCTTCTGCCACGCGTGCACGTAGTTGTCTCGCGCCGGCGTCGGCCAGTGCACGAGGTAGAGGTCGACGTGGCCGAGCCCGAGCTTGTCGAGGCTCTCGGCGATCGCGGCATCCGGCTCGTCGCCGTCGTGGCGGTCGTTCCACAGCTTGGTCGTGATGAAGAGCTCGTCGCGCGGAATGCCGCTCGCCGCGATCGCCGCGCCGACGCCCTCCTCGTTGCCGTAGATGGCAGCGGTGTCGATGTGGCGGTAGCCGAGCTCGAGCGCCTCGGAGACCGCGCGCTCGGTGTCGTCGGCGGGAACCTTGAAGACGCCGTAGCCGAGCTGCGGGATCGTGTGGCCGTCGTTGAGCGGCATTGCGGGGATGGTCATACGACCAGCCTAGAAGCCGGTCAGCGCGCCGGGGCGGGCTCGACCATCCACCATTCGGTGAACGACGCGCAGCGGTCGCCCTCGAAGCGCAGGATCCAGATGTTGCGGTACGTCTCGGCGCCCGGGTACACGGTGCGTCCCTCGATCACGGCGGTGTCGTCCTGCTGGGCGATCGGATGCCACGTGAAGGACGGCGCCGACGGCTCGTCCTCGTCGATCCACCACGCGACGATCGCGTCGCGGCCGCGGATCGGCTCGGCGTACGGGCGCGTCAGGTACTCGGCGTCCTCGGTGAACAGGGCGGCGATGTCGCCGGCGTCGTCGGAGGCCCAGGCGGTCTCGTACCCGGCCATCCACTGCGCGATGTCGATCATCCCCACACCGTACGGCGGGCCGCCGACACGGTGCTACTGCGCGATGTCACCGCACAGTGCCACCGCACGGGAAGGGCGGCGACCCGAGGGAGTGAACCCGGATCGCCGCCCGAGGCGACTCATGGGGTGAGTCGCTCACTCCCCCGAACAGAAGAGCGCGGTGGCGGCCGCGTTCTTCGCCTGTCCGCCGCCGAGGCCCTTGACGAGCTGGCCGACGTTCTCGAACTCCATGAACCCCTGGGTGTTCACGACCTTGTGAACCTGGCCGAAGCAGGCGGCGTCGGCCGGCGCGGCGTGCGCGGTTCCGGCGAAACCGACCGAAGCCAGTGCGACGATGAATCCGATGGCGAGACTGCGCTTCATTGGGTGTTCCCTTCATCATGCGGGTGCCCTCGTGCACCCGTTGACAGTTCCTTCCCCGCCAGGAGCGCGAATGGATGCACTCTGCAGAAAAAATCCTTCGGCGCCGCGCGACCTTACGATGGAGGGCTATGCCTGCGCCCGATCCTGTGATCACGTACCCGCCGGAGCTGCCCGTCAGCGCCGCACGGGACGAGCTCGCACGCGCGATCTCCGACCATCAGGTCGTGATCGTCGCGGGAGCGACCGGTTCGGGCAAGACG
>JAUHVN010000539.1 GCA_030425055.1 Actinomycetes bacterium
GCCTCGGCGACCGGCTCGACGAGGTCGCGCAGCCGTCGGTAGGCATCCGGCTCGCCGAGGTCGGTGAGGTCGCCGGTGAAGACGAGGGCATCCGGGCGCGGCTGCATCCGCTCGATGAGCCGCAGGGTCGTCGCGAGATGCTCCTCGGTGTCGATCCCTGGTCCGTGCAGCGCTCCCCCGGCGAGCAGGTGCGTGTCGCTCAGGTGCAGGATCGTGCGCACCGCGGGCGCGTACTGTCCGAACTGGACGGATGCCTCGGCCATCCCTCCACACTAGGCGCGCGGGCGGTCAGTGGTTGAAGACGATGAGCAGGATGCCGCCGAGCACGGCCGCGGCGCACACCGTGAAGCATCCGCATGCCGCGACGAAGGCGAGACGCTTCTGCGCCTCCGTGAGCGGGCTCTTGCGTGCGGCCTTCGCTGCCGCCTTCGCGGCCCGCCGCGCCTCGCGCTCGGAGATCACGGTGATCGCGTCGGTGAACTCCGCGGGCGCCACGACGGGCGCGCGCCCGGCGCGCACGAGCAGCCGCAGGCCGAGCGCGTAGAACGTGACGACGACGACCGCGGCGATCATGGCGGCGGCGAACACCTGCAGGAAGGCGATCCAGTCGATCGTGATCATCGGCGGTCCTCCTCCGCCTGCTCGGTGCGCCGCTGGCGACGGGTCGGCGGCGGGTTCTTCTTGACCTTGACCGCCCGCCCCGAATCGGCGACCTCGCTCATCGCGTTGGACGAGTTCACCTCGTTGCGCCGCGAGCGCAGGAAAAGGCCGAGGATGATCGCGACGGCGATGACGGCGTCGATCGCAATGCCCCACCCGCCGAGCCACACGACGATCAGCGCTGCGAGCGCGCCGACCGAGCCGGCGGCGGGCAGCGTGAGGATCCAGCCGATCATGATGCGGCCGGCCGTGCGCCAGCGCACGTGGGAGCCCCGGCGACCGAGCCCCGATCCGATGACCGATCCGGAGGCGACCTGAGTGGTCGACAGCGCGAAGCCGAGCGCGCTGGAGGCGAGGATCGTCGAGGCGGTCGACGCCTCGGCCGAGAAGCCCTGCGCGGGCTTGACGTCGGTCAGCCCCTTGCCGAGGGTGCGGATGATGCGCCATCCGCCCATGTAGGTGCCGAGGGCGATCGTGATCGCGCACGCGAAGATGACCCACGTCTGCGGCTCGGCGCTCGTCTGCCAGCCCACCGTGATCAGCAGCAGCGTGATGACGCCCATCGTCTTCTGCGCGTCGTTCGTGCCGTGCGCGAGGGCGACCAGCGACGACGTGAAGATCTGGCCCCACCGGAACCCGTCGCGCCCGTCGGGCTTGCGGTCGTACCGACGCGTCACGAGGTAGGCGAGCTTCGTGGCGGTGAACGCGATGGTCCCCGCGGTGAGCGGGGCGATGACCGCCGGCAGGACGACCTTCGAGACGACCACGCTGAAGTCGATCGCCGCGGCACCGGCCCCGACGAGCGTCGCTCCGATGAGTCCGCCGAAGAGCGCGTGCGACGACGAGGACGGCAGTCCGAGCAGCCACGTGAGCATGTTCCACGTGATGGCGCCGATGAGTCCCGCGAAGATGATCGCGGGGAAGATCGCCGCCGAGAGCTGGTCTTCGCGGATCATCCCGCCCG
>JAUHVN010000088.1 GCA_030425055.1 Actinomycetes bacterium
GACGCGATCGCGTTCCGCATCGACTCCTATCCGGCGGTCGCGCTGACCGCCGACGCGACGGGCTTCGACGCCGTCGGCGGCGTCATCGTCGCGACGGCGACCGGCGAGACACGCGACGGCGCGACCGCGAGCTTCACCTACCGCGCCGATGATTGGGCGCTGCGCGGATCGGTGCGGCTGACCGGCGACGAGATGGTGCTCTCGGTGCGGTGATCAGCCGCGCTCGAGGCCGAGCCAGTCCGCGAGATCGGCGATCTCGGCGTCGACGGCCGCCGCGACCTCGTCGGTGAACGGCTCGTCCTCGTGGATCGCGTTCACGCGCAGCACGCCGGCTCTGCGATCGGCCTTGGCATCGAGCTTCCCCACGAGCCGATCGCCGTGCAGGATCGGCAGCGCGAAGTAGCCCCAGCGGCGCTTCGCGGCCGGCTTGTACATCTCGAGGATGTACTCGAAGCCGAACAGGTCGAGCGCGCGGGCACGATCGAAGACGAACCGGTCGAACGGCGAGAGCAGCACCGTGCGACCGGCGAGGGCGTCATCCTGTTCGAGCTGCGCGGGATCGACCCGCCACGGGCCGTCGACCCCGTCGATCTCGGCGGGTTCGCCCGCCTCGCCGACGTGGAAGGGCTCGACGGGCTGCTTCGGCGCCTTCGGCCGAGCGATCCCGAGCGCGCCCAGCCGCCGCGCGTCGCGCAGGCGAGCGGCATCCCGATCCGACAGCGGGTCGTCGTCGGGCGGATAGATCCGCTCGGCGAGATCCCATAGCCGGTCGCGGCCGTCGCGACCCGACAGCGCCACCTCTCCCCCGAGCACGAGGAACTCGAGCATCTGCGACACGTTCCGATCGGCGGTCCATCCGCTCGATCGCCACGACACCTCTGCGGTGTCGGGGATCTCGCCGGTGCGCAGCGGTCCGTCGGCGCGGAGCCGGTCGAGCACGTCCTGGCGGAAGCGGGCGTTCGCATCGAGCCAGTCGCGGTGCTCGCGGTACGGCGGCCAGGCATGCATGAGAGGCCGGTACAGCGGCAGGTCCGCCATCGGCCGCAGGAAGCCCGCCCACTCGAACACCACGCGGTCGACCTCGATCGCGCGGGTGAGGTCCGCCGACCGGTACGGCCAGCCGAGACGGCTCCACAGCACATGGTCGGCGCTGGGGGCCACCGCCGCCGTCGGGTCGATGTTGACGAGGGTGAGCGCGTCGATCGTCTCGAGGATGCCCGCCGGCCGCGGTTCGGCCAGCAGCTGTGCTCGCACCGCGATGCGGCGCGCCTGCCCGCGGTCGAGCCGGTGCACGCGGCTCAGAAGCGGCCGCCCATGGTCGTGAGCCGCTCGATGCGATCGGGGATGGGCGGGTGGGTCGCGAACAGCCGCGACATCGCGCCCTTGCGCAGCGGATCCGAGATCCACAGGTGCGCCATCGAGGTGTTCGCGCGCTGCAACGGCTGTCCGTACTCCTGCAGCTTCGCGAGAGCGGATGCCAGGCCGTCGGGATCGCGCGTGGTCATGGCGCTCGTGGCGTCGGCGAGGTACTCCCGCTGACGCGAGATCGCCGCCTGCACCGCCCCCGCCAGCAGCGGCGCGACCAGCGCGGCCACGATTCCGAAGACCATGAACAGCAGCTGGGCCTGGCCGTTGCCGCCCGAGCGGCGGGCCCCACCGAAGAACGCGAACCGCATCATCATGTCGGCGAGGATGCCCACCGCCACGACGAGACCGAACACGATGAGCGAGACGCGGATGTCGTAGTTGCGGATGTGGCCGAGCTCGTGCCCGAGCACGCCCTCGAGCTCGCGGTCGGTCATCAGCTCGAACAGACCCGTCGTGACGGTGATCGCCGCCTCTTCCGGCTTGCGGCCGGTCGCGAACGCGTTGGGAGCCGGATCGTCGACGACGTAGAGCTTCGGCATGGGCGTGCCGGTCGCGATGCACAGATTCTCGACGAGGCGGTGGTAGCGCGGAGCATCCGCCTTGCTCACCTCGACCGCGCCGCTCATCGCGAGCGCCTCACGGTCGGCGAAGAAGTACTGGAACGTCGCGTACCCCGCGGCGAACACCAGGATGAACGCCGTGATCCACCAGTTGTTGCCCGCGAGCCACCCCGCCAGCGCGCCGATCGCGCCCAGCAGCACGACGAACGCGATCAGGATGAACCACGTGTTGCGCTTGTTGCGCGCTATCGCGGTGTACATAGTGGCGTTCCTCGGTTTCCCAGCGAGGTTTCGATACGCGGCGCGGCGCGCCGCTACTCAACCTTTAGCCGCAACCGCATCAACGCGCGCTGCGCGCGCATTGATTTGGTTCGGCTAAAACTGCACGCGGGGCGGTTCCGAGATCGCGGCGCCGTCGACGACCTCGAAGAACTCGCGCTCGTGGAAGCCGAGGTTGCGGGCGAACAGGTTGTTCGGGAACACCTTGATCTTCGTGTTGAGCTCTCGCACGCCGCCGTTGTAGAAGCGGCGCGAGGCCTGGATCTTGTCCTCGGTGTCGACGATCGACTGCTGGAGCTGCAGGAAGTTCTGGCTCGCCTGCAGCTGCGGATACGCCTCGGCGACCGCGAACAGCGACTTCAGGGCCTGCTGCATGTGACCTTCGGCGACGCCCGCCTCGGCCGGACCGCCGGCCGAGAGGGTCTCGGCGCGCGCGCGCGTCACGTTCTCGAAGACCGCCTTCTCGTGCGCCGCGTAGCCCTTCACCGCCTCGATCAGGTTCGGCAGCAGGTCGGCTCGACGCTTGAGCTGGACGGTGATGTCGCTCCACGCCTCGTCGACACGCACGTTCAACTGCACGAGCGAGTTGTACGTCGCCCACAGGTAGATGCCGACGATGACGACGAGCGCCACCACGATGAGGACCGGGATCAGCCATTCCATAGCCGCGACTCCGTTTCGAGGTTTGCCCTCATCCTAACGAGGGCGGCCGCCGGAGACACCCTCTGGGCCCGCACTCCCAGCGCTCACTCACCCAGGACGCGTTCCAGATAGGCGTTCGCGAAGATCCGATCGGGGTCGAGCCGGTCGCGCAGCGCCGTGAAGTCGTCGAATCGCGGGTAGCGCTCGCGCAGCTGCCGTGCCGTCAGCGTGTGCATCTTGCCCCAGTGCGGTCGGCCGCCGTGCGCGAGCATGATCTGCTCGGCGGCCTCGAAGTACTCGTCGGGATCCTCACGCCAGTATCGGTGCATCGCGATGTACGCCGACGCCCGGCCGTGCGCCGTCGACAGCCAGATGTCGTCGGATGCCGCGAAGCGCACCTCGACCGGGAAAGAGATGCGCCACCCGCGCTCGTCGATGAGGCCTCGGAGCGCCTCGAAGGCCGGGCCGACCTGATCTGCCGGCAGCGCGTACTCCATCTCGCGGAAGCGAACGGTCCGCGGCGCGACGAACACCCGCTCCGAGGCATCCGTGAACTCGCGGTCGCCCCACAGGCGGCTGGCCGTGCGGTTGATGAAGGGGATCGTGGCGGGGGCGACGCGGCCGACGTCGCACGCCACGCGATAGACCGCGTTGCCGACCAGCACGTCGTCCACCCAGCGTCCGACGGGCGCGAGCGGGTGGCGCGGGGCCTCGGCGGGCAGGCGGGTGTTGGTCTTGGTGAGGGCCGCATCGGTGTGCGGGAACCAGTAGAACTCGAAGTGGTCGGCCTCTTCGACGCGTCGGTCGAGCGAGGGCAGCACGTCGGCGAGTGCTTCGGGCCGCTCGACCGCGTGGAGCACGAACTGCGGAACGCATTGCAGGGTCACGTCGACGACGATGCCGAGCGAACCCAGCCCCAGCGCGACGGCCGGAAGCAGCTCGGGGTTCTCGGTCTCGTCGACCCGCAGCAGATCCCCCGTCGACGTGACGAGGGTCGCGCCGACGACCTGGGTGGCGATGCCGCCGAACCGGGCGCCGGTGCCATGGGTTCCGGTCGAGATCGCGCCCGAGATCGACTGGCGGTCGATGTCTCCGAGATTCGCCATCGCGAGGCCCGAGGGCGCGAGCAGGGCCGGGATGCGGTGCAGCCGGGTGCCCGCGAGCAGCGTGGCGCGTCCGCGTTCGCGGTCGACGCCGACCAGCCCCGAGAGATCCGTCAGGTCGAGCAGCACGCCGGGTGCCACGGCGATCGGCGAGAAGCTGTGTCCGGCCCCGACGGCCTTGACGCGCAGACCCTGGGCGGCCGCGGCCTGCACGGCGCGCTGGACGGCTTCGACCGAACGCGGGAACTCGACGCGCTGCGGGCGCACTTTCGCCGTCGCCGCCCAATTGCGCCACTGGCCGCCCGGCCGCGTCACAGGAACGCCTTCCCTTCACCGCGGTACGTCGGAGCGGAGCCGATGAGGACGCCGTCCTCGACCAGGTGGTAGCGATCCACCCGCTCCGAGGCCTCGCCGCTCTTCGCGTGCCGGAACCACACGCGGTCGCCGACGCGCAGGTCCCGTGCAGCTTCGCCCTGCAGCGGCGTCTGCACCTCTCCGGCCGCCTCGCGGCTCAGCGTGCGCAGACCCGCGGGCCACACGGGCTGCGGCTGTCGGGAGGCGGTCGCCGGCCCCGACGCGATCCAGCCGCCGCCGAGCACCGTCGCGATGTCGGGGCGGGGCTTGCGCACGACATCGAGCGCGAAGGCGGCGGCAGGAGCCGGGTCGAACGCCCGGTAGCCGTCGAAGAGGTGTCCGGCCAGCAGACCGCTGCCCGCGGTCACCTCGGTGACGGCCTCGTCGGCGGCGGTCGACTCGAGCGATCCGGTGCCGCCGCCGTTGACGAACTCGAGCGCGGCGATGTCTCGCAGCGACGCGGTGATGGCCGCGCGGCGGTGGCGGAGCTCCTCGGCCGACCGCCGCTGCATCCAGCGGATCACGGGATCGGCCGGGCCCTCGGCATCCGGCTGACCCGCGATCTGCGCCTCGTACATCATGAGTCCGACCAGCCGGAACCCAGGTCGGCCGGAGATCGCGCGTGCGAGGGCGGTGACCTCGGCGGGCGTGTGGACGGGCGACCGATGAACCCCCACGTGACCGAGGCTGCGGGAGCGGAAGCTCGCGTCGGCGTCGATCGCCACGCGCACCTCGGCGCGCGACGACGGCGGCGCGATCGCGTCGACGAGGTCGAGCTGCGCGAGGTCGTCGACCATGAGCGTGACGCGGGCCGCAGCCGCGTCGTCGGCGGTCAGCGCCGCCAGCGCGGCACGGTCGGCGGTCGGGTAGCCCACCACGACGTCGTCGTGGTCTTCGGCGAGCCACAGCGCCTCGGCGAGGGTGAACGCGAGGATGCCGCGGTAGCCCGGCATCCGCAGGACCGCGTCGAGCACCTCGCGTACGCGCACCGACTTGCTCGCGACGCGGATGGGCAGTCCGCCACCGCGCACGACCATGTCCAGCGCGTTGCGGCGCAGCGCCTCGACGCCGATGACCGCGACCGGGGCGGACTGCGCCTCGATGGCCTGCGTGAGGGCGCGCCAGTAGGTCGCGGGGTCCTGCCAGGGGTCGGCGGTGACCTCTGCGGGGAGGAGATCCAGGCTCATCGGGCTCGCTTCGGGTGCGTGCTGATATCTGCACAAGCCTACGACGGCGCACGGCTCGCGCCGAACGTACCCCCGCCGGGATTCGAACCCGGACTGGGGCGGGTTTAAGCCGCCTGCCTCTGCCGATTGGGCTACGGGGGCGTCGCGCTCGGCGCTCGCCCCCACGCTACCGTCAGGCCGTCGGGGCGGGCGCCTTCTTCTCGGCGGCCTTCTTGGCCGGCGCCTCGGCGGGCTGCGGCGGCCGCGGGCGCGCCGCGAACTCCTCGAACACGTAGCGCGGGCTCTGCACCGTCGACAGGTTCACCATGTCGCGGCCGAGCCACAGGTTGTTCCACCAGCCCCACAGCACGCGCCACTTGCGCTCCCACGTCGGCATCGCCAGACCGTGGTAGCCGCGGTGCGCGAGCCACGCGATGAAGCCCTTGAGCGCGAGCTTGCCCGACTGGAAGACGCCGTTGTAGAGGCCGAGGCCGGCGACGGCTCCGAGGTTCTTGTGGAAGTACTCGTGGGGCAGCTCGCCGCGCAGGACCGCGACGAGGTTCTTCGCGAGCAGCTTGGCCTGGCGCACCGCGTGCTGGGCGTTCGGCACGCAGTAGCCGCCGACGCCGCCGCCCGACAGGTCGGGCACGGCCGAGATGTCGCCGGCCGCCCATGCGCCCTCGACGATCTCGTCCTCGCTGCCCACACGCAGGTCCGCGCGCGTCTGGATGCGGCCGCGCTCCTCGACGGGGAGGTCGCCGCCGCGCACGACGGTCGGGTTGGCCATGACGCCCGCCGTCCACACGATGAGGTCGCTGGGCAGCGTCTCACCGGTCGACAGCTCGACGTTGCCGTTGACGGCGCCGGTGACCTGCGTCTCGAGGTGCACGTACGCGCCGCGCTGGGCGAGGTCCTTGAGCACCCACTCGCTCGTCTTCAGCGACACCTCGGGCATGATGCGGCCCATCGCCTCGATGAGGTGGAAGTGCGTGTCGTCGAAGGTGATCTGCGGGTAGCTCTTGATGAGCGACGACGCGAGCGAGCGCAGCTCGGCGAACACCTCGATGCCTGCGAACCCGCCGCCGATGACGACGACGGTGAGCAGGCGGTCGCGCTCGGGGCCGTGCGGCAGCATCGAGGCGCGGTCGAAGTTCGACATCAGCCGGTCGCGGATCGCGACGGCCTCTTCGATCGTCTTGAGGCCGATCGCGTTGTCGGCGATCCCGGGGATCGGGAAGGTGCGCGAGACGGCCCCGGCGGTGACGACGATCTGGTCGTACTCCTGCTGGTACGGCTCGCCCGCGATCGGCGTGATCGTCGCGACCTTGTTCGCGTGGTCGATGCCGGTGACCTTCGCCGCGACGACCGTGGTGCGCTTGAGGTGGCGACGCAGCGCGACCACCGAGTGGCGCGCCTCGATGGAACCCGCCGCGACCTCGGGCAGGAACGGCTGGTAGGTCATGTACGGCAGCGGGTCGACGATCATGACGTCGGCTTCGCCCTTGCGCAGATGCTTCTCGAGCTTCCAGGCGGTGTAGAAACCGGCATAGCCTGCCCCGACGATGAGGATTCTGGGCACGTTGTTCGTCACGGTGGGGAGAGCTCCTCCTGTGTCAGCGGCTCGGCGCACGGGACGCCAATCGGATGCGTCGGACAACAGCGGTGACGCCGAGCGCCACCAGTATAGCGGCGACGGTCACGGCCATCAGCGGCACCGATCCGTAGATCATCGTCTCGTACGTGGGCAGCAGCGGCGAAGTGGCCTGCGGCGCGCTGTCGGCGGGGGGAAGCGGCGGCACCGTGACCGCCGTGCTGTCGGGCACCGGCTGCGGGTCGATCTCGGCGCGACGGTACAGGCGGATCCAGTCCGCGAGGCTGCCCATGGGATTGGCCGTCACGAGGGGCACGTTCGCGGAGACGGCGGCGGCCGCGTCGACGAGTCCGTAGCCGTAGAGCGGGTCGGGCACCGCGGTCGCCTGCGGCGCGGGATCGGCGGTGCGGATGATGCGGTTGATGACGTTCGCGGCATCCAGCTCGGGATGCGCCGAGCGCACCAGCGCCGCGATGCCTGCGACGATCGGCGCGGCGCCGCTCGTGCCGTTCCACAGCACGAGCGAGCCGTCGGCCGACACTCCGACGAGGTCCTCGCTCGGGGCGGACACCCCGATCGTGATGCCCTGGGTGGATGCCTCGACACTGGCACGCCCCTGCGGATCGACGCCGCCCACCGTGAGCACCCCCGGGATCGTGGCGGGCGCACCGACGCGGGTCGTGCCGCTGCCGCGGTTGCCGGCGGCCACGACCACGACGACGTCGTTCTCGAAGGCGTAGAGGAAGGCCGAGTCCCAGCTCTGGTCCCAATCGGGCGTGTTGGTCGTCAGCGAGAGGTTGATGACGTCGGCGCCGTTGTCGACCGACCAGCGGATCGCGTCGGCGATCTGCTCGGTGAAGGGCACGCTCACCGAGGCGCCGAAGCCGACCGAGACCGACAGCAGCTCGGCCTCGGGGGCGACGCCGAGCATGCCGGTGTCGGCACCGGTGCCGCGGGCGCCCGCGAGCGACGCGACCCAGCTGCCGTGGTTCGAGTCGACGGCGCCGACGGGCGAGCGGCCGTCGGGCGCCCCCATCCCCGAGACGTCGGTGCCCGCGACGACTCCCGAGAACTCGACGGGGTCGCGGCCGACGCCGGTGTCGATGATCGCGATGCGGACGCCGGCACCGCGCGTGGTCTCCCACGCGTCGCGGATGCCGTAGTCGTCGAGCCAGTACTCCGCTTCGCGGACGGGATCCGCCTCGTCCTCGGGCGCGGCCGCCGTCGCGGCGGTCGCCGGCGCCAGCAGGGCGCCGACCACGAGGATCGCGCCGAGGGCACGCGTGAGGCCTCTCATCGGCCGGGTCCGGGTTCGGCGCACGTGCAGCGCTGCGGCGACCACGTCGACAGCGCGAGCGCGCGGTCGCCGATCGGGTTGACGCCCTCGCCGGCGGCGAGCGCGTGCGCGGCGAGGGCGTGCAGGCACTTGACGCGCGTGGGCATGCCGCCCGCGGAGATGCCCTCGATCTCGGGCACGTCGCCGAATCCCGCCCGGTCGGCGAGGTAGGCCTCGTGCGCACGGGCGTACGCGGCCGCGAGCTCGTCGTCGTCGACGAGGTCGGCGTTCATCGCCTCCATCGCGTGATCTGCTTCGAGCGCCGACATCGCCGCGGTCGCACCGGGGTGCGTCAGGTAGTAGAACGTCGGGGCGGTGGCGACGACCGTCGGATTGCCGCAGACGCAGCGGGCGGCGATGCCGACGACACCGCGCGCAGGGCGGCCCAGCTGGCCGTGGAGCGTGGCCAGTTCGGCGTCGGTCACGGCGGCGAAGGGAGGTGTCGTCACGGCGTCCAGGCTACCGGCGACGCCTGGATCCGACCTGATCAGCCGGTCGCCGACGGCGACGGCTCGGGATCGGGCACGCCGATCGTCGGCGCCTTGACCGTGCGGGCGAGGCCGGCTTCGGTGACCGAGCGCACGAGCTGGGTCATCCAGTCGGTGCGGGTGCGCTCGACCTCGTCGGGCACCGGCTCCTGCTCCTGCGGCGCGAGCTCGGGCGGCAGGTCGTTGTCGACGAGGTAGACGACCTCGCCGGGGCGCACGTAGTACAGCCGCTCGCGCGCCTGCGTGGTGATGTAGGCGGGGTCCGACCAGCGGTCGCGCTGCGCCTCGAGGTCGGCGACGTCGTCGCGGCTGACCTCGACCGCGGCTTCGAGCGCCGTGATCTGCTGGCGCTGGTCGAGATAGAGCCCGATCGTCGGCACGAGCACGAACGCCGCGAGCACGACCAGGCCGAGCATGATGACCATGAAGCCCGACAGCCGGATGCCGCCGAGCCAGCCGCGGACGTCGACAGGCCGCCGCGGGGCGCGTCGGCGGGCAGACGAAGGGGGAGCCGTCTTCTTCGCCACGGCTCCCCCTTCTCGTGCGTCGATCAGCCGGTGTAGCGCGGGAAGGCCGCGCGGCCGATGTACTCCGCCGCGTCGCCGAGCTCCTCCTCGATGCGCAGAAGCTGATTGTATTTCGCGACCCGCTCGCTGCGGGC
>JAUHVN010000540.1 GCA_030425055.1 Actinomycetes bacterium
CCCACGAGAAGCTCCCGGGCTCGCAGCTGATCACCGTCGACCAGTTCGGCCACCTCATCTGGTGGGGCGATCCCATCGTGACCGCGCGGTTCCAGTCCGAGATCGAAGAGTTCCTCACCCGGCACCTGCGCTCGGCCTGACCGCCCGCGATGCGGGCGGCCGTCCGCGAGCGCCGAGGCGTGACGGCGACCGAGACCGGCGCTCGTCAGTCGTCGACGAGCTCGGCCTCGATCACGTCGTCGTCGGCGGGGCCGCCGGCATCCGGTCGCTCGCTCGTGAGCACGAGCGTCGACCCGTCGGCGGCCACGTCGACCCGCACGGTGTCACCGTCGCGCACCCCGCCCGAGAGAAGCGCCATCGCGAGGCGGTCCTGGATCTCGGATTGGATGAGCCGCCGCAGCGGGCGCGCCCCGAAGACCGGGTCGTACCCGCGCTCGGCCAGCCACGTGCGCGCCTCGGGCGTGACCGCGAGCTCGAGCCGGCGGTCGTGCAGGCGGCGCTGCAGAGCGTCGACGGCGAGCTCGACGATCTGCGCGAGGTCGTCTTCGGTGAGCGCCTGGAAGATCACGGTGTCGTCGAGACGGTTGACGAACTCGGGCTTGAACGCCTGGCGCACCAGCGCCTGCACCTGCTCGCGCTTCTGGTCGAACGTCAGCGTCGGGTCGATGAGGATCGGCGAGCCGAGGTTCGACGTCAGGATCAGGATGACGTTCGTGAAGTCGACCGTGCGGCCCTGGCCGTCGGTGAGACGCCCGTCGTCCATGACCTGCAGCAGCACGTCGAACACCTCGGGATGCGCCTTCTCGACCTCGTCGAGGAGCACCACCGAGTAGGGGCGCCGGCGCACGGCCTCGGTCAGCTGACCGCCCTGCTCGTAGCCGATGTAGCCGGGAGGAGCGCCGACGAGGCGCGACACCGAGTGCTTCTCGCCGTACTCCGACATGTCGATGCGCACCATGGCGTGCTCGTCGTCGAAGAGGAACTCGGCGAGCGCCTTGGCCAGCTCGGTCTTGCCGACGCCGGTCGGCCCCAGGAACAGGAACGAGCCGGTGGGCCGGTTCGGGTCGCTGATGCCCGCGCGCGAGCGGCGCACGGCGTCGGCGACCGCCTTGACGGCCTGCTTCTGGCCGATGATGCGGCGGCCGAGCTCGCGCTCGAGGTGCACGAGCTTCTCACTCTCACCCTGCAGCAGCCGGCCGACGGGGATGCCGGTCCACGCGGCGATCACGGCGGCGATGTCCTCGTCGGTGACCTGCTCGTTGACCATGCGGTCCTCGGTGCGGTCGGCCTCGGCCCGCTCGGCCTCGGCGATCTCGCGCTCGAGACGCTTGATCGTCTCGTACTCGAGCTTCGACGCCCGCGTGTAGTCCCCCTCGCGAACCGCTCGATCGCGATCGGTCTCCGCCTGGTCCTTCTGCTTCTTCAGGTCGCCGACGCGGTTGAGCGACGCTCGCTCCTGCTGCCAGCGCGCCTCGAGCACGCCGAGCTCGGCCTCGACGGAATCCATCTGCTCGCGCAGCTTGGTCCGGCGCTCCTTCGAGGCGTCGTCCTTCTCCTTCTTGAGCGCGAGCTCTTCCAGACGCATGCGGTCGAGCTGCCGGCGCAGCTGGTCGATC
>JAUHVN010000089.1 GCA_030425055.1 Actinomycetes bacterium
CCTGGGACACCACGCGCCCCGACGGCACCCCGCGCAAGCTCGTCGACGTCACTCGCCTCACCGCGCTCGGTTGGACCGCCCGCACCTCGCTGCGCGACGGCATCGCCGCGACGGTCGACGTGTGGCGGGCGTCAGCCGGGCGGTGACTCCGGCGCCCCGAACGCCATCGCCCCGAACGCGCCGTGCGTCGAGGTGTGCGAGTCGCCGCACACGACCGTGATGCCCGGCATCGTCAGCCCCAGCTGCGGGCCGACGACGTGCACGATGCCCTGCTCCTTGTGGCCGAGCGAGTGCAGCCGCACCCCGAACTCGTCGGCATTGCGTCGCAGGGTGTCGATCTGCGTGCGGCTGGTGGGGTCGGCGATCGGCAGGTGGATGTCGATCGTCGGAGTGTTGTGGTCCTCGGTCGCGATCGTGTGCTCGAGACGCCGCACCGGCCGGCCCTCCGACCGCAGACCGTCGAACGCCTGCGGACTAGTGACCTCGTGGACGAGGTGCAGGTCGATGTAGATCAGATCGGGGCGGCCGTCTTCGCCCTTGACGACGACGTGGTCGTCCCACACCTTCTCGGCGAGGGTGCGAGGACGGTCGGGGACGACGGCATCTTCGGGAACGGGAATGGTCATAGCTCTTCGGTCTCCTCGGGATGGGGATCAAGCCCGCGACGAAACTCCGCGACGAGGAAGGCCTGGGTCAGAACTCGTCGCGGCCGCTAAGGAGGAGGCGAGCGATCCGCACGAGGGTCAGACTACCACCGCGCCGGATCGGACCGGCGTCAGCGGTCGGCGTCGGCGGGCGGCTCGACCGTCGGGGGCGTGCCCTTCTCGTCGGCGACGGCGGCGGCGGCATCCGTCACCCCCGCGGCGCGCTTGTCGCGCGCCGACGCGACCAGGCTCGCGACCGTCGCGACGGTCATCGCCACGACGATGACGCCGAGCGACATCCACGTCGAGATCTCGGGCGCCCACTCGATGTGCTCACCGCCGTTGATGAACGGCAGCTCGTTGACGTGCATCGCGTGGAAGACGAGCTTGAGGCCGATGAAGGCCAGGATGAACGCGATCCCGTAGTGCAGGTAGCGCAACCGGTCGAGCAGGTCGCCGAGCAGGAAGTAGAGCTGACGCAGCCCCATGAGGGCGAAGATGTTCGCGGTGAACACGATGAAGGCGCTCTGCGTGATTCCGAAGATCGCGGGGATCGAGTCGATGGCGAACAGCAGATCGGTGACGCCGATCGACACGAAGACGATGATCATCGGCGTCCACATCTTCTTGCCGCCGACGACGGTGCGGATCTTCGCACCGTCGTAGTGGTCCGAGATGTCGATGAAACGGCGCAGCGTCCGCACGACGAAGTTCTCCTGCTTGACGTCGTCGTCGTGGTCGCCGCCGGGGAAGGCCTGCCGGATCGCCGTCCACACCAGGAACGCGCCGAAGATGTAGAACACCCAGCTGAACTGCTCGATGATCGCGGCGCCGGCGAGGATGAACAGACCGCGCAGCACGAGCGCGATGATGATGCCCACCATCAGCACTTCCTGCTGATAGCGCCGCGGCACCGAGAACTGGCTCATGATCAGCACGAACACGAACAGGTTGTCGATCGACAGGCTGTACTCGGTGAGCCATCCTGCGACGAACTGCCCGGCGTACTCTCCGCCGGCGAACACCCACATCAGCACCGCGAAGATCAGCGCGAGCGTCACGTAGAAGACGACCCACAGCGTGGACTCGCGAGTCGACGGGATGTGCGGACGCTTGAGGATGATCAGCAGGTCCGCGATCAGGATCAGCGTCAGCACGACGAGCGATCCGATCTCGAACCAGAGCGGGAGTTGCAGGTCCATTCAGGGCCTTCCGGGGTCGATGAGCTCCGAAAGTCTCTCCCCGCCCGGACGGACGGCGCGCACCCGGGGTCGCATGATCGGGACCCGTGATGACGGATGCGCGCAGCGGGATACTCCCTCTCGCCGTAACAGGATACAGGCCGGATCGAGACCGGCTTGAGACGATTCGGGCGGGGGTGACACTTCCCGGGTGAGAGACAATGAAGCTCCGCGCCGGTGCGACCGAGTGGCGGAGCCCGGAGGATCGGATGCAGACGCAGGAGCGCGACGACGTCGAGCTGGTCGCCCAGGCGGCCGGCGGAAGCGAACACGCCTTCCGGGCGCTGTACCGCGCCTACGTGCGGCCCGTGTACTGGCTGGCCCACGGACTGGTGGGCACGGCCGCCGACGCCGAGGACGTGACGCAGGAGACGTTCCTGGTCGCGTGGCGCAAGCTCCCGGGTATGGAGCTCGCGGGAACCTCGCTTCTGCCGTGGCTCGCCACGATCTGCCGCTTTCAGGCGGCGAATCGCATCCGCACCCTGCGGCGCGATCGTGAGCACACCGCGGCGGCCGCCGACGAGACACTGCCCGACACGGTCGACGTCGAGCAGCAGGTCGTGGACGGCGAGCTGGCCGACCGCATCCTGCGCGAGCTGCAGGATCTGAGCCCGCTGGATCGCGACATCTTCCGGCTCTGCGCGGCCGAGGGCTACGCCTACCAGGCCGCCGCCGAGCAGCTCGGCGTCGCGCACGGCGTCGTCCGCAACCGTCTCTCCCGCATCCGCACGCGTCTGCGGACCGTCGTGAAGGAGAGCACATGAACACGTCACCCACCCCCAGCGCGACCCTTCCCGAGCTGAGCGACGAGCGCATCGACCAGATCGAGGACGAGCTCTTCGCCCGCATCGCCGGCGAGCGCGCCGACGATCGCCGTCGCAGCGCGCGCCGCGGCCGCCTGTGGCTCGCCGGCGGTGCCGCCGCGGCGATCATCGTCGTGGCCGCGATCATCGCCCCGGCGGTCGTTCCTCTGGTCTCCCCCGCGGGCACGGAGTCGTACGACGTGGCCGAAGGTCCCGCGTTCGCACCGGATGCCGGTGGCGCCGACTCCGCGGTCGTCGACGGCGGCGCCGCGGCCGAGGAGACGGCCCGCGAGGGCGACATGGCCGGGGCGACCGACCGCGACATCATCACGAACGCGTCCGCCACGATCGTGGCCGACGACGTGCCCGCGACCGCGCAGGCGATCGGCGAGGCCGCCGTCGCGCGCGGCGGCTACGTCGAGTCGATGAACGTCGGCACGGTCGGGATGCCCGTCGAGCCGATGCCGATGGACGACGGCATGGACGTCTACTACCCGTATCCGTACCCGCAGGACGGCGCGTGGATCACGGTGCGCGTACCGAGCGACCAGCTGACCGCCGTCATGGGTGAGCTGTCCGAGCTGGGCGAAGTGACCCAGACCTCGGTCAACCGCACCGACGTCACCGAGCAGGCCGTCGACCTGCGCGCGCGCATCGACGCCGCGCAGGCATCCGTCGACCGGCTCACCGAGTTGATGTCCGAGGCCGGAGACCTCTCCGACCTGATCGCCGCCGAGGCGGCGCTGTCGGAGCGCCAGGCGATGCTCGAGTCGTACCAGCAGCAGCTCGAATCGCTCGAGGGGCAGGTCGCGATGTCGTCGCTCAGCGTCACCATCACGCCCGTGCCCGAGACGGTCGAGGCCGATCCCGCCGGGTTCACCGACGGCTTCGCCGCGGGATGGAACGGCCTGGTGGCGACACTCAACGGCATCGTGATCGCGCTCGGCTTCCTGATCCCGTGGCTGGTGGTGCTGGGGCTCGTCGGACTCGCGGTGTGGGGCGTCGTCGTGCTGGTCCGCCGCCGTCGGCGTACGGCATCCGCCACCGACCGAGACACCGACGCCGACTGATCGCCCCATCCGATTCCCCCACGGCTCCGAACAAGGGGGGAACGGGCCGTTCGATGATGCCGCGACCCGCGCGGCCGGGCGACCCGACGAGGGAGTCATCATGAGCAGGATCGCAGCACGAGCCGGCGCGGTCATGGCCGTCAGCGCGGCGCTGGTCGTCGGAGCCGGAAGCGCCGCCTGGGCGGGCCACGACGACAATCCGTCGCCGAAGGTCGCCAGCTACAGCTACTCGCTGGATGCCGTGCAGCCGGCATCGGTTCCGATGAGCCAGGCATCCGGCACCACGCGCGTCAAGGCGCTGCCGAACGGCAAGCTGCAGGTGACGGTCGAGGCCTGGGGCCTCTCGCCGAATCTGCCCCACGCCATGCACCTGCACGGCGTCGACGGCGACGCGACCGACATGGCGTGCCCCGGACCCGCGGCAGCCGGCGACGACGGCGTCGTGACGGTCGTGGACGGTGCGCCCTTCTACGGCGGCATCCTCACGTCGCTCACCTCGACCGGTGACGTCAGCCCGGCCAGCGCCCTGGCGCTCGACCGCTTCGCCGTCGCCGATGAGAACGGCCACCTGTGGTACCAGCGCACGTTCACGGATGCCGCGGGCTACGCGAACGCCGGGACGGTGCAGGTGGTCGTCCACGGCATCGACTTCGACGGCAACGGAGCGTACGCGTTCAACGCCGACGACCCGTTCTCGAGCCGCTCGTCGTCGCTCGGCGCGGGCATCCCGCTCGAGGCGACGGTGCCGGTGCTGTGCGGCGGGATCGCGAACTGATCCGCAGCCGGCACACAACGCAGAACGCCCGGCACAAGGCCGGGCGTTCTGTGTGTTGGTGACCCCAGCGGGATTCGAACCCGCGTTACCGCCGTGAGAGGGCGGCGTACTAGGCCGCTATACGATGGGGCCGCAAGACAACCGTTCGATTATGCCATGGCGGATCCGCGGCGACCAAATCGAGGCGGACCCCTGTCGCGGGGCTTGCCGCACATCGGACAGCGGGGTTGACTCGGGGCATGCGTCTGACCAAGCACGAGCACGCCGCCCTCGTCCTCGAGCAGCCCACGGGCACGCTCGTGATCGACCCCGGATCGTTCACCTCGCCCCTCGTCGGCCTGCAGAACGTGGTGGGCGTCGTGCTCACCCACGAGCATCCGGATCACTGGACCGCGGAGCATCTCGAGCGCATCCTGTCGCAGTTCCCGGGCACCCCGATCTACGGACCGGAGGGCGTCGCGAAGGCGGCGGCGGGCTTCGACGTGACCGTCGTCGCCCCCGGCGACACCGTGCGCCTCGACGCGTTCACCCTCGAGTTCTTCGGTGGCACGCACAATGTGATCCACGAGTCGATCCCGGTGATCGACAACGTCGGCGTCCTCGTCGACGGATCGTTCTACTATCCCGGCGACTCGTACGCGGTGCCGAAGGGGGTCTCGGTCGATGTGCTTGCGGCACCCATCGGCGCACCGTGGCTCAAGATCGGCGAGGCGATGGACTTCGTCCTCGCCGTCGCGCCGCGCCGCGCGTTCGGCACGCACGACATGACCCTCTCAGCGGCCGGGCTCGCGATGCACCGCGCGCGGCTCACGTGGGCCGTGGAGCAGGGCGGCGGGTCGTTCTTCGAACTCTCGGCCGGCCAGTCCGTCGAGCTCTGATCGCACACAGACGGGGGCGGATGCCGCGCCGGCTTCGGCTCGCGCAGCATCCGCCCCCGCGGTCTGTGTCTTCTATTCGGCGTCGAGATCCGTCTCGAGCAGGGCGACGAGTTCGTCGAGCGCCTTGTCAGCACCCTCCCCCTCGGCCTTGAGCGTCACGACGGTGCCGTGCGAGGCGCCGAGGCCCATGAGCGACAGGATGCTGCCGGCGTTGAGATCGGGGCCGCCGGGCACCGCGATGGTCACCGGCACGGGCTGGGACTGCACCGCCTGCACGAACAGCTTCGCGGGGCGGGCGTGCAGCCCCGAGCTGCTCGCGATGGTGGCTTGACGTTCTGCCATGGCGTGTTCTCCTCCTCGGCGTTCTTACGCGGCGACGGGCTCGGCGTCGGCGATGGCCTCGGCCTGCTCCAGCTCGGCACGACCGACCCACTTCTTGAGGGCGATCACGGCGAGCGCGCTCACGACGGTACCGGCCGCCAGGGCCACGAGGAAGCCCCAGATCGGGTTGATGGCGAAGAACACGAAGATGCCGCCGTGCGGAGCGAGCGACTCGACGGCGAACGCCATCGAGAGCGCGCCGGTGACCGCACCGCCCAGCATCGAGGCCGGGATGACCCGCAGCGGGTCGGCGGCGGCGAACGGGATCGCACCCTCGCTGATGAACGCGGCGCCGAGCAGCCATGCGGCCTTGCCGTTCTCGCGCTCCACCGGCGGGAACAGCGGACGGGCGAGCACCGTCGAGGCGAGGGCCATCGCGAGCGGGGGCACCATGCCGGCGGCCATGACCGCGGCCATGATCAGGTACGGCGTGGTGTTGGTCGCCGACGCGGCGGCGAGGCCCGTGGTGGCGAAGACGTACGCGACCTTGTTGACGGGGCCGCCGAGGTCGAAGCACATCATGAGGCCGAGGATCACGCCGAGCACGATGACGCCGGTGCCGCTGGCGGCCAGGCTGTTCAGCCAGTCGGTGAGCCACAGCATGAGGGTCGCGATCGGGCGGCCCAGGAACAGCACCATGAGTCCCGACGCGAAGATCGAGCCCAGCAGCGGGATGATCACCACGGGCATGAGGCCCCGCAGCCAGCGCGGGGCGGGCAGCCGCCCGAGCCACCAGGCGATGAATCCGGCGAGCAGACCGCCGACGATGCCGCCGAGGAAGCCCGCGTTCATCAGCACCGCGACCGCGCCGGCGACGAAGCCGGGCGCGATACCCGGGCGGTCGGCGATCGCGAAGGCGATGAACCCGGCGAGCACCGAGACGATGAAGCCCATGCTCGTCGCACCGATGACGAAGGCCACCGACCCGAGGTACTGACCGATTCCCCCGGCGGGCAGCGCCCACAGCGAGTTCTCGATGACGACGGTGAAGGCGTCGTCGGTGACGTCGTAGCCGCCGAGCAGGAAGCCCAGTGCGATCAGCAGACCGCCGCCGGCGACGAACGGGATCATGTAGCTCACACCGGTGAGCAGCCAGCGCTGGATGCGGGCGCCGACCGACACCGGCGCGGCGGCCGCGGCTGCCCCTGCTGCGGCCGCGGTTCCCGACACGCGCGTCGCGTTCGGGTCGGCCGCGGCGGCGAGCGCCTCGTCGATCAGCTGCTTCGGGTGCTCGATGCCACGCTTGACACCCGAGCGCACGACCGGCTTGCCGGCGAATCGAGCGATCTCGCGCACGTCGACGTCGGTCGCGAAGATGACGGCGTCGGCGTCGTCGATGACCTGCCGCGGCAGCGCCTGATAGCCGCTCGAGCCCTGTGGCTCGACGACGAGGTCGACGCCGGCCTCCTTGCCCGCGGCCGTCAGCGCGTCCGCGGCCATGAAGGTGTGGGCGATGCCCGTGGCGCACGAGGTGACCGCGACGATCCGCGGGGTGCGTCCATCGATCGCGGGGCCGGATGCCGCGGCCCCGGTGGCGGGCGTGGTGGCAGCCGCCGCGGGCGCCGCCGTCGGCGCGGCGTCGCCAGAGATCGCGTCGTCGACGATGCGCACGACCTCTTCGTTCGTGGTCGCCGCGCGAAGACCCGAGGTGAAGTCGTCGCGCATCAGGCTGCGCGCGAGCCGCGAGAGCACCGCGAGGTGCTCCTCGGCGGCGGTGTCGGGTGCCGCGATCAGGAAGACGAGGTCGGCCGGGCCGTCGTCGGCGCCGAACTCGACGCCGGGCTTCAGCCGGGCGAAGGCGAGGGATGCCTGCGTGACGGCGGCGCTCTTGGCGTGCGGGATCGCAATGCCGCCGGGCAGGCCGGTCTCGTCCTTCTGCTCGCGCGCCCACGCGTCGGCGAAGAGGGCCTCTCCGTCGCTCGCGCGGCCCTGCTCGGCGACGCGCGCGGCCAACGAGCGGATGACCGCGGCCTTGTCGTCGCCGAGGTCCGCGTCGAGGCTGACGAGGCCTGTGGTGATGGTGTCGGACATGGTGGGTGACCTCCAGTGGTCGGGGTGGTGAGGGGTTCAGGTCAGGGTGCGGACTGCGACCTCGCCGGTCGGCAGGTCGTCGGGTCGCGGAGGCTGCGTGCCGGCCAGCGCGGCTGCGGCGGATCCGTAGCGGATCGCCTTCTCGAGCCGCGCAGGCGGCGCTGCGCCTTCGAGCGAGGCGAGCAGGTAGCCGGCGAGCGAGCTGTCACCCGCGCCGACGGTGCTCGCGACGGTGATCGGGGGCGGTGTTCCGACCCAGGCGCCGTCGGCGTCGACGAGGAGCGCTCCGCGTGCGCCGAGGGTGACGAGCGCGGCCGCCGCGCGGGCGGGCACGAGCTCGCGAGCGATGCGCTGGATCTCATCGGGCGCGGCATCCGGATCGATGTCGCTGCCCACGAGCTCGGCCAGCTCCTCGTCGTTGGGCTTGATGAGGTCGGGGCGGGCCTCCGCGACGACCGCGGTCAGCGCCGCGCCGGACGTGTCGACCGCGATGCGCGGCGCACGATCGCCCAGGGCACCGCGCACGGCGGCGATCACATCGACGTAGAAGTCGTCGCCGGCGCCGGGAGGCAGCGATCCGGCGAGTGCGAGCCACGCGGCGCCCTCGCTGGCGGCGACCACGGCGGCGATGAGGGCGGAACGATCGGTCGCGCGCAGCGCGGCCCCGGGAAGGTTCAGCTTGGTGGTCGTCCCGGCCGGGTCGGTGATGGTGAGGTTCGCCCGTACATGGCCGGTGATCGGCACGCGCCGTGCCGGCAGGCCGGTCGCGCGCAACGCAGCGTCGAACGGGTCGCCGTCGGCGAGCGGCAGCACCGCCAGCGTGTCGATGCCGGCGACCGCCGCGACGCGCGCGACGTTGATGCCCTTGCCGCCCGGGTCTTCGCGCGACGACGATGCGGCCTGCACCTCGCCTGGGCGCAGCGGCTCCTCGAGCAGGATGGCGCGGTCGAGCGACGGATTCGCGGTCAGAGTGACGATCATGCGACGCGCACCTCCACGTCGTTCTCGGCGAGGGCAGCGGCGAGGTCCGCCCGGGGCGCGGCATCCGTCACGAGGACGTCGATGTCGGCGAGCCCGGCGAAGCGCACGAGCAGATCGGTGTCGAACTTGTCGGCGTCGGCGACGACGACGACGATGCGCGCGGCGGCGACGATGGCCGACTTCACGGCCGCCTCGTCGGGATCGGGGGTGCTGAGCCCGAAGTCGGCCGAGATGCCGTTCGTGCCGATGAAGGCGATGTCGGGGCGCAGCGACGAGATCTCGCGCACCGTTCCGGCGCCGACGGCCGCCGCGGTCGCACCGCGGACGCGGCCGCCGATGGCGGTGAGCGCGAGGCCGGGGATCTGGGCGAGGCTGCCGCCGAGAGTGAGTGCGTGGGTGACGGCCTCGATCCGTCCCGTCCCGAGGCGCGGCGTGAGTGCGGCGGCGACGGCGGCGGTCGTCGTGCCCGCGTCGAAGTAGACGGAACCGCGGAAGTCGGCGTCGAGCACGTCGGCGGCACGCTGACCGATCGCGGACTTCGCGGGGCCGTGCCGCAGCATCCGCTCGGTGAGCGTCGGCTCGACGGTGCTCGCTCGCTCGCGCGGCATCGCGCCGCCGTGGACGCGGCGTAGCGCTCCTGCGGCCTCGAGCTGATCGAGGTCGCGGCGGATGGTCTCGGT
>JAUHVN010000541.1 GCA_030425055.1 Actinomycetes bacterium
CGCCAGGTGCGCGGGACCTCCGCACCCGGGTCGGAGGCGTCCCAGCCCGTCCCGGCCGAGCCGGCAGCGGACGAGCCGCCCATGTACGGCGAGCGCATCGCCCCGGCGGCCCCGACCCCGGCCGAGCCGGACGGCACCGAGGCGGATCGGGTCGGAGAGGCCCCGCCGGTCGACGCGCAGACTCCGACACCCTCGGACGACGACGGACCCCTATGACCGCCGAGGCGCTGCGGCTGCCCGTCGCGCTGCCCTCCGGCACGGTCGAGGTGTCGGCCGACTGGGAGCCGGCGGCCGACCCGCACGCGGTCATGGCGATCGCCCCGGGGGCAGGGGCCGGGCATCGGCAGCCGTTCCTGGTGGGCTTCGCCGAGGCCCTCCGCGTCGCAGGTGTCTCGACCCTGCGCTTCACCTTCCCGTACCAGGAGGCCGGCCGGCGCATGCCCGGCCCCGCCGCGCACGCCGTGGCGACGTGGGTCGCGGCGGCCGAGGCGGTGGCGGACGTCGCACCGGGGCTGCCGCTGTTCGCGTCGGGCAAGTCGTACGGCGGTCGGATGGCCTCGATGGCGGCCGCCGAGAGTGCCATCGAGCCGGCGGGCCTCGTGTACCTGGGGTATCCGCTGCATCCCCCGGGTCGTCCCGACAAGCCGCGCGTCGAGCACCTGCCGCGCATCACGGCGCCGCAGCTGTTCGTGTCGGGCACCCGTGATCCCTTCGTCGACCCGCACGAGCAGCTGATCGCGGCGGTCGAGGCCTGCGTCGCCGCCGACCTGCAGTGGGTCGAGGGCGGCGGGCACTCGTTCGAGGTCGCGGGCCGCAAGCGGGCGGCCGCGCAGATCGCCGCCGACCTCATCCCCGCGATCGTGGCGTGGACGACCGGGCACTCGCCCGGTCAGTAGCGATCAGTCGACCGCTCCGGGCGCGGTCGCGGCGAGGCGGATGCCGGCCACGCGGCGGATCGCACGCCGCTCCGACTCGGAATCGCACAGCTCGAGCGCCCGCGTGAACGCAGCGCTCGCCGCGTCCCGGTGGCCGGCGCGGGCGAGCATGTCGGCTCGGGACAGGTGGAAGTAGTGGTAGCCGTCGAGCGGGTCGGCGAGCGGGTCGAGCAGCGCGAGCCCGGCATCGGGACCCTCCGACAGCGAGGCGGCCACCGCCTCGTTCAGGCGCACGATCGGCGACGGCTCGAGGCGGCCGAGCACCGCGTACAGGCGCCGGATCGTGCGCCAATCGGTCGCGTCGAAGTCGGATGCGTCCGCATGAGCCCCGGCGATGGCCGCCTGCAGCTGGTACGGTCCGACGCGGCGCAGCCGCAGGGCACGGGCGAGAAGCTCCCGCCCGTCGGCGATGCTGCGGGCGTCCCAGCGTGATCGATCCTGGTCGGCCAGCAGCACGATCTCGCCCTCGGGGTCGAGGCGCGCCGGCCGTCGCGCGTCCGTGAACGCGAGCAGCGACGCGAGCCCCCACGTCTCGGGCTCGGCCGGCAGGAGCTCGCACAGGCTTCCCGCCAGCCAGCGCGCCTCTTCGCACAGGTCGACGCGGATGAGCTCGCCCGTCGGCGCCGCGTGGCCCTGCGTGTAGATCACGTACACGACACGCAGCACCTCGTGCAGC
>JAUHVN010000090.1 GCA_030425055.1 Actinomycetes bacterium
CGCTGGTCGGGGGTGCGGATCGCGGGCCTCCGGGCCCCAGTCATGACCACATCATGGCGCGACGGTCCTCCGCTCCGCCAGGGTCGTGGATCAGGAACCGGGGTCGACCCACCGCGTGTCGGTCTCGATGTCGCCGGTGCCGAGCGTCTCCATCGTCGTGGTCGAGGTCTCGCTCGTCCACACCTTCTTGTCGCCTTCGACCGTCGGCTCGGATCCGTACTTCTCGGTGTAGTAGTCCGTGAGCGGATCGGCCTCGTCAGGGGGGTACCGCATCTTCTCCCTGGCCGAGTGCGAGCCGTCGCGCTCCGTGGTGTACGTCGCGTACGGCTCCCTGTTCGGCGGGATGTCCGGCGGCGGCTCGACGTACGTGTCCCAGTCCTCGCGCGCCTCGCGCATGAGCTCCGTATACTCCGGATCGGTGGGATCGTCCTGCTGCTCGTCGACCGCCTCCTCGACCTGGTCGATGATGTCGCGCGTCTGATCGAACAGGTCCTGCAGGTCGTCCGGCTGCATGTCGCCGCATCCGCTCAGCAGCAGTGCGCCGACGAGGAAACCCGACGTCACCAGCGTCCCGCGTGCGCCGCGCCTGCGTCCTTCGGTGCTTCTCACGGCTGTACCCCCAGTCGTGTCTCCCAGTCCGCGCCACGGTATCAGCGGGGGTCGAGGGCGACAAGGGATGCCCGTCCGAGGCTGAGCGCCGATTCGCTCTTCCCCTGCGTCGCCGACGGGAGTATCGTCCCGCGCTGGCGGCACCGATATGCGGTGTCGTCCGCCCGGTGGACTGGGTGCATCGGGCGTTTCACTCCTGGGAAAGGGAACGCGATGAAGAAGGTTCTGGTGTGCGCGGTTGCGGCCGTGGCGCTGGTGCTCGGAAGCGGCGGCGCCGCGATGGCCGGCGAGGTCAACGGGAAGGGCGACCCGATCGGGGCGCCGGGGAAGGCGGCATCCGAGTGCGTGTACTCGGGGCTCGACACGCTCGACTCGATCGAGAACCCGACGGATTCGCCGTACTACGACCCGATGTACGACGATGACGCGCTGGCGATGCGCGGCACTCAGAAGCACGGCTTCCACGGCGTGCAGAACTTCGGGATGTTCAAGAAGGCCGGCATCGACCTCGGGATCACCCCGGGTATGGCCTGCCGCGGCAACGGAGGTTGAGGCCGCGCAACGACAGCGATCCCCGGGTGAGGGCCCGGGGATCGCTGCGTTTTCGCGGGTTATACCGGAGGATGAGAGGCTCGTCAAGACGAGGACTGGACACGTGGGCGGAAGACACGTATAGTAGGTCCTTGCGCTCCTGGATTCCCCCTGCCTTCATATGGTGGTCGGCTGTGCCTGCGCGCCCCCGTCCCGCGGACCCTCCGCGAGCGGGTAGCGGCGCCGGGCTTCGGGGATGACCGAGCGCTCAGCCCCTACGACAAGGAATCGAGCCCTTCCGGGCCCATGGAGGTTATCCCCTTGGCTGCTGCGCGCAACGCATCCAACCCCACCACCACCAAGAACGGCCGCGGCGCACCCCGCCTCTCGTTCGCCAAGATCTCCGACACGCTGACGGTCCCCGACCTGCTGGCGCTTCAGACGGAGTCGTTCGACTGGCTCGTCGGCAACGACACCTGGAAGGCCCGGGTCGCCGAGGCCAAGGCCGCGGGTCGCACCGACGTGCCCGAGGTCAGCGGACTCGAGGAGATCTTCGAGGAGATCTCGCCGATCGAGGATCTGAGCGAGACGATGCAGCTCTCGTTCACGAACCCCTACATCGAGCCCGAGAAGTACTCGATCGAGGAGTGCAAGGAGCGCGGCAAGACCTACGCCGCCCCGCTGTACGTCGAGGCCGAGTTCATGAACCACCAGACCGGTGAGATCAAGACGCAGACGGTCTTCATGGGCGACTTCCCGCTCCAGACCGACAAGGGCACGTTCATCATCAACGGCACCGAGCGCGTCGTCGTCTCGCAGCTGGTGCGCTCGCCGGGTGTCTACTTCGACAAGACCCCCGATAAGACGAGCGACAAGGACATCGTCTCGGCCCGCATCATCCCCAGCCGCGGCGCCTGGCTCGAGTTCGAGATCGACAAGCGCGACCAGGTCGGCGTGCGCATCGACCGCAAGCGCAAGCAGTCCGTCACCGTCTTCCTCAAGGCGCTGGGTCTGACCAGCGAGGACATCCTCAGCGAGTTCGCCGGCTTCGACTCCATCGAGGAGACGCTCTCGAAGGACACGATCCTCACCAAGGAGGACGCGCTCCGCGACATCTACCGCAAGCTCCGTCCGGGCGAGCAGGTCGCCGCCGAGGCCGCCCGCGCGCTGCTGGACAACTTCTACTTCAACCCGAAGCGCTACGACCTGGCGAAGGTCGGTCGTTACAAGATCAACCAGAAGCTGGGCCTCGAGTCGGCTCTGACCGAGTCGGTGCTGAGCGTCGAGGACATCGTCGCGACGATCAAGTACCTCGTGCGCCTGCACCGCGGCGACACGACGTTCGACGGCATCCGTCGCGGCAAGCCCGCCGAGATCCGCCTCGACGTCGATGACATCGACAACTTCGGAAACCGTCGCATCCGTGCGGTCGGCGAGCTGATCCAGAACCAGGTCCGCACCGGCCTGTCGCGCATGGAGCGCGTCGTCCGCGAGCGCATGACCACGCAGGACATCGAGGCGATCACGCCGCAGACCCTGATCAACGTGCGCCCCGTCGTCGCCGCGATCAAGGAGTTCTTCGGCACGTCGCAGCTGTCGCAGTTCATGGACCAGAACAACCCGCTCGCGGGTCTGACCAACAAGCGCCGCCTGTCGGCGCTCGGCCCCGGCGGCCTCTCGCGTGAGCGCGCCGGCGTCGAGGTCCGCGACGTCCACCCCTCGCACTACGGCCGCATGTGCCCGATCGAGACGCCGGAAGGCCCGAACATCGGTCTGATCGGCGCGCTCGCGTCGTTCGCGCGCGTCAACTCCTTCGGCTTCATCGAGACGCCGTACCGCCGCGTCGAGGACGGCCGTGTCACCGACACGATCGACTACCTCACCGCGAGCGAGGAGGAGAACTTCATCGTGGCGCAGGCCAACGCGCCGCTGAAGGCCGACGGCCACTTCCAGGAGACCCGCGTCCTCGCCCGCAAGAAGGGCGGCGAGGTCGACCTGTTCCCGGCCGAGGACATCGGCTACATGGACGTCTCGCCGCGCCAGATGGTGTCGGTCGCGACCTCGCTCATCCCGTTCCTCGAGCACGACGACGCGAACCGCGCGCTCATGGGCGCCAACATGCAGCGTCAGGCCGTGCCGCTGGTGCGCTCGGAGTCGCCGCTGGTCGGCACCGGCATGGAGAGCTACGCCGCCGTCGACGCCCGTGACGTCATCATCAACGAGAAGGCCGGTGTCGTCGTCGAGGTTTCGGCCGACGTCGTCTCGGTGCAGCTCGACGAGGGCGGCACCAAGGAGTACTTCCTGCGCAAGTTCGACCGCTCCAACCAGGGCACGAGCTACAACCAGCGCGTCATCGTCTCGGCGGGCGACCGTGTCGAGGTCGGCGAGGTGCTGGCCGACGGGCCGGCGACCGAGGACGGCGAGCTCGCGCTCGGCAAGAACCTCCTCGTGGCGTTCATGCCGTGGGAGGGTCACAACTTCGAGGACGCCATCATCCTGAGCCAGGACCTGGTGAAGGACGACACCCTCTCGTCGATCCACATCGAGGAGTACGAGGTCGACGCGCGCGACACGAAGCTCGGCAAGGAGGAGATCACCCGTGACCTCCCCAACGTCAGCCCCGACCTGCTCAAGGACCTCGACGAGCGCGGCATCATCCGCATCGGCGCCGAGGTGCGCCCCGGCGACATCCTCGTCGGCAAGGTCACGCCCAAGGGCGAGACCGAGCTGAGCGCCGAGGAGCGCCTGCTCCGCGCGATCTTCAACGAGAAGAGCCGCGAGGTGCGCGACACGTCGCTGAAGGTCCCGCACGGCGAGGCCGGCACGATCATCGCGGTCAAGGAGTTCAACGCCGAGGAGGGCGACGACGAGCTGGGCTCGGGCGTCAACCGCCGCGTCGTGGTCTACATCGCCCAGAAGCGCAAGATCACCGAGGGTGACAAGCTCGCGGGCCGCCACGGCAACAAGGGCGTCATCGCCAAGATCCTGCCCGTCGAGGACATGCCGTTCCTCGCCGACGGAACCCCGGTCGACGCGATCCTCAACCCGCTCGGCATCCCCGGCCGCATGAACTTCGGCCAGGTGCTCGAGACCCACCTCGGGTGGATCGCGAAGCAGGGCTGGAAGGTCGAGGGCACTCCGGAGTGGGCGGCGACGCTCCCCGAGGTGGCGCGCGAGGCCGCTCCCGGCACCAAGGTCGCGACCCCGGTGTTCGACGGCGCGCGCGAGGAGGAGATCGCGGGTCTGCTCGACTCGACGCTGCCCACGCGCGACGGTGAGCGCCTGATCGACTCGACCGGCAAGACGCAGCTGTTCGACGGCCGCTCCGGCGAGCCGTTCCCGGCTCCGATCTCGGTCGGCTACATGTACATCCTGAAGCTGCACCACCTGGTCGACGACAAGATCCACGCGCGCTCGACCGGTCCGTACTCGATGATCACCCAGCAGCCGCTCGGTGGTAAGGCGCAGTTCGGCGGTCAGCGCTTCGGTGAGATGGAGGTGTGGGCCCTCGAGGCCTACGGCGCCGCGTACGCGCTGCAGGAGCTCCTCACGATCAAGTCCGACGACATCCTCGGCCGCGTCAAGGTCTACGAGGCGATCGTCAAGGGCGAGAACATCCAGGAGCCCGGCATCCCCGAGTCCTTCAAGGTGCTCATGAAGGAGATGCAGTCGCTCTGCCTGAACGTCGAGGTGCTCTCGGCCGACGGCACCGCGGTGAACCTGCGCGAGACCGACGACGACGCCTACCGCGCCGCCGAAGAGCTCGGCATCAACCTCTCCACCCGGTTCGAGTCCTCGTCCATCGACGAGATCTGACCCGACCGATTCGACTCACACAGAATTCCGACACAGGAGAACCAGTGCTCGACGCAACCACTTTCGATGAGCTTCGTATCGGTCTGGCCACTGCCGACGACATCCGTCGTTGGTCCTACGGCGAGGTCAAGAAGCCCGAGACCATCAATTACCGCACCCTCAAGCCCGAGAAGGACGGCCTCTTCGGAGAGCAGATCTTCGGGCCCTCCCGCGACTGGGAGTGCGCGTGCGGCAAGTACAAGCGCGTCCGCTTCAAGGGCATCGTCTGCGAGCGCTGCGGCGTGGAGGTCACCAAGTCCTCCGTCCGCCGCGAGCGGATGGGCCACATCGAGCTGGCCGCCCCCGTCACCCACATCTGGTACTTCAAGGGCGTGCCCTCGCGCCTGGGGTACCTGCTCGACATGGCGCCGAAGGACCTCGAGAAGGTCATCTACTTCGCCGCCTACATGGTGATCTCGGTCGACGAGGATGCTCGTCACCGCGACCTCGCCACGCACGAGAACAACCTCCGCCTCGAGATCAAGAACCTCGGCGACCGCCGTGACGCCCGCATCGCGGCGCGCCTGGCCAAGCTGGAGGAGGAGCTCGCGGCGCTCGAGGAGGAGGGCGCCAAGGCCGACCAGAAGAAGAAGGTCAAGGACGCCGCCGAGAAGGACATGGCGGCCACCCGCAAGGGTGCCGACGAGCAGATCGCGAAGCTCGAGCGCGTGTGGGAGGACTTCCGCACGCTCGAGGTCGGCGCCCTCAAGCCCGAGGACGACGTCTTCCACGAGCTGCAGGACCGCTTCGGCCAGTACTTCGAGGCCTACATGGGCGCCGAGTCGATCCAGCGCCGCCTGGCGGCATTCGACCTCGCCGCCGAGGCCGAGAGCCTGCACCTGCAGATCTCGGAGGGCAAGGGCCAGCGCAAGATCCGTGCGATCAAGCGCCTGAAGGTCGTCAACTCGTTCCTGGCGACGGGCACGAGCCCGGCCGCCATGGTGCTCGACGTCGTGCCGGTGATCCCGCCGGAGCTGCGCCCGATGGTGCAGCTCGACGGTGGCCGCTTCGCGACCTCGGACCTGAACGACCTGTACCGTCGCGTGATCAACCGCAACAACCGCCTCCGTCGCCTGATCGACCTCGGTGCGCCCGAGATCATCGTCAACAACGAGAAGCGGATGCTGCAGGAGGCCGTCGACGCGCTGTTCGACAACGGCCGCCGCGGCCGTCCGGTCACGGGCACCGGCAACCGCGCGCTGAAGTCGCTGAGCGACATGCTCAAGGGCAAGCAGGGCCGGTTCCGTCAGAACCTGCTCGGCAAGCGCGTGGACTACTCGGGCCGTTCGGTGATCGTCGTCGGTCCGCAGCTGAAGCTGCACCAGTGCGGTCTGCCCAAGCAGATGGCTCTCGAGCTGTTCAAGCCGTTCGTCATCAAGCGCCTGATCGACCTCGGTCACTCGCAGAACATCAAGGCGGCCAAGCGCGCCGTCGAGCGCACGCGTCCCGAGGTGTGGGACGTGCTCGAGGAGATCATCCGCGAGCGCCCCGTGCTGCTCAACCGCGCGCCCACGCTGCACCGCCTCGGCATCCAGGCCTTCGAGCCGCAGCTCGTCGAGGGCAAGGCCATCCAGCTGCACCCGCTCGTGTGCGCGGCGTTCAACGCCGACTTCGACGGTGACCAGATGGCCGTGCACCTGCCGCTGTCGGTCGAGGCGCAGGCCGAGGCCCGCATCCTGATGCTGGCGTCGAACAACATCCTGAAGCCGTCGGACGGCCGCCCGGTGACCCTGCCCTCGCAGGACATGATCATCGGTCTGCACCACCTCACGACGCTGCGCGAGGGCGCCGCCGGTGAGGGTCGCGTGTTCGGCTCGGTGTCGGAGGCGATCCTGGCCAAGGACGAGGGCACCCTCGACCTGCAGGCCAAGGTGCGCATCCGCATCCCGGGTCTCGCGTTCCTCGAGGGCGAAGGCCCCGAGGGATACGAGCGCCACGGCCTGGTCGACACCAGCCTGGGTCAGGCGATCTTCAACGACGCGCTGCCCAAGGGCTACCCGTTCGTGCGCGAGCAGGCCGACAAGGGCAAGCTGTCGCAGATCGTCAACAAGCTGGCCGAGGAGTACCCCAAGGTCGAGGTCGCCGCGACGCTCGACCGCATCAAGGACGCCGGCTTCCACTGGGCCACCCGCTCGGGTGTCACGGTGGCGCTGAGCGACATCCTCACCCCGCCGGAGAAGGCCGAGATCGTCGCCAAGCACGAGAAGGCCGCCGCGAAGGCCCAGGCGCAGTTCGAGAAGGGTCTCACGACCGACGCCGAGCGTCGTCAGGAGCTCATCAAGATCTGGACCGAGGCCACCGACGAGGTGCAGGTCGCGATGAAGGCGAACTTCCCCGCCGACAACACGATCAACCGCATGGTCAGCTCGGGCGCCCGTGGTAACTGGCTGCAGATCCGCAACATCGCGGGTATGCGCGGCCTGGTGAACAACCCCAAGGGTGAGATCATCCCGCGTCCGATCATCTCCTCGTACCGCGAGGGCCTGTCGGTGGCGGAGTACTTCATCGCCACCCACGGTGCCCGCAAGGGTCTCGCCGACACCGCGCTGCGCACCGCCGACTCGGGCTACCTGACCCGTCGCCTGGTGGACGTCTCGCAGGACGTCATCATCCGCGAGGAGGACTGCGGCACCGTCAAGGGCCTCGACCTGCCGATCGCGGTGGCCAACGCCGACGGCGGCCTCACGAAGGACCCGAACGTCGAGAACTCGGTGTTCGCGCGTACGCTCGCCGCCGATGTCGTCGACGCCAAGGGCGCCGTGCTCGCGGCAGCCGGCGACGACGTGGGCGACGTGCTCATCGACAAGCTCGTCGAGGGCGGCATCGAGACCATCAAGGTGCGTTCGGTGCTCACGTGCGACTCGGCCGTGGGTGTGTGCGCGAAGTGCTACGGCCGCTCGCTCGCGACCGGCAAGATCGTCGACATCGGCGAGGCGGTCGGCATCATCGCCGCCCAGTCGATCGGCGAGCCCGGCACGCAGCTGACGATGCGCACGTTCCACACCGGTGGTTCGGCGTCGGCCGACGACATCACGCAGGGTCTTCCCCGCGTGCAGGAGCTGTTCGAGGCCCGCACCCCGAAGGGCGCGTCGCCGATCGCCGAGTCGGACGGTCGCATCACGATCGAAGAGACCGACAAGTCGAAGAAGGTCATCCTGACCCCCGACAACGGCGACGAGGCGCACGTGTACCCGGTGCTCAAGCGCGCGACGCTGCTGGTCGAGGACGGCCAGCACGTCACGGTCGGCCAGCCGCTGCAGGTCGGAACGCTCGATCCCAAGGAGGTCATGCGCGTGCAGGGTGCCCGCGAGGTGCAGAAGTACCTCGTCGGCGGCGTGCAGGGCGTGTACCGCTCGCAGGGTGTGCCGATCCACGACAAGCACATCGAGGTCATCGTGCGCCAGATGCTGCGCAAGGTCACGGTCGTCGACCACGGCGACACGAGCCTGCTGCCCGGTGAGATGGTCGACGCGAAGCGCTACCAGTCGATCAACCGCGAGGCGGTCGTCGCGGGCAAGCGCCCCGCGTCGGGTCGTCCCGAGCTGATGGGCATCACCAAGGCGTCGCTGGCCACCGAGTCGTGGCTGTCGGCGGCGTCGTTCCAGGAGACGACCCGCGTGCTCACGCAGGCGGCCATGGAGGGCAAGAGCGACCCGCTCGTCGGCCTCAAGGAGAACGTCATCATCGGAAAGCTCATCCCCGCCGGAACCGGACTTGCGAAGTACCGCAACGTCACGGTCGAGGCGACGGAGGAGGCCAAGAGCGAGCGGTACCCCAACCGCATCTTCGCCTCGGACGGCGCCTACAGCGACGCCGACCTGAGCTACGTCGACTTCGACAGCTTCTCGACCGACGGCGACTTCACTTCCTACAATTAGACGCGAGAGGACTCAATGCCGCGTAGCGGCGTTGAGTCCTCTGCGGGTCTAGATCGAGTAGCCGCCGCAGGCGGGCGTATCGAGATCTCGGCAACGCGTCGCGAAGGGCCCCGGGGATCACCCGGGGCCCTTCGCCGTTCCCGGGGCACGGCGTGTCGACGCGCCCCGGGCCCCGGGGCGGGCGACCGTGGAGGGGGAGGGCGGCATGGCGCGCATCGGCGGCAGGAACCTGTGGATCGCCGTGCCCGCGGGCCTGCTGTGCGCGGGCATCGTGGGCGCGCTCGTCTACCTCGCCGTTCCCATGGTGCCGTCGGTGGTCACGTGGACCGGTGACACGCTGCGGGATGCCACGACCCGCGCGGCCGAGGTGACCGCCGAGCCCTCGCCCGCCGAGGTCGCCGCCTCGGGCGACCTGGACTGCCGGGCGCTGTACCCCGACCGCCTGTGGTCCGAGATGGTGTGGCGGGGCGACGTGCTGCTGTCGCAGGACTTCGCAACGCCCGTGACCGCGACCCCCGGCCTCGTCGACG
>JAUHVN010000091.1 GCA_030425055.1 Actinomycetes bacterium
GCCGTTCGTCGTGACGACGGGACGCACGGTCACCGACCCCGGCGCCCCCGGCGCGTCGTACGCCCACGCGACGGTCTGCACCGATCCGCGCGAGGCCCCGACGGCGTTGACCGCCACCGCCTCGTACGTGCGCTGCTCGCCGTTGGGGGCGGTGATGGGCGGGCACGTGCCATCGGCGGCGCATTGGGCGACCACCCGCCCCTCGGAGCGCACCGTGAAGCCGGTGAGCGCCGGGTAGGCCTGGCGGGCCTCGCCCGGATCGACGCGCAGTGTCAGGGTGCCGTCGGCGAAGCCGGTCTGCACGATGCTCGCAGGCGCCTTCGGGTAGCCCTGCAGATCCAGCAGCAGGCGTCCGTCGCGCTCGGCGTTGGTGCGGCGACCCTGGGCGTCCTGCACCGAGAAGGTCGCCGTGCACGTCGCACCGGGGGCATCCGCCGTCCAGGACGCCGCGATCGCCGATGCCGACACGACAGAGAAGCTCACGCCGACGCACGCGCCGGTCGCCCGTACGTCGACGACCTCGAGGGGCGTGCGCGGCAGCGGATTGACCTCGCCGCCGGCGCCGATCACCGACACCGTGCAGCCCGAACCGGATGCCTGCGAGCAGACCTGCGTGACCGATCCGCCCTGGGGCAGCGTCGACGGCGCCTGGCCGACGCGCAGGATGAGCCGCACCGGCTGCACATCGGGGTGGCTCGTGACCGACACGATCGCGGCGTCCTCCGCGCCCGGCACCGCGCGGTCGGCGCCGGTGACCGTGATGACCGATCCCGACAGCGACACGGTGAACGCCGAGCCGCCGTAGTCGACCGCGTAGCGGATGCCTGCCCAGTCGGCCCGAAGCTGCCACGTCGTCATGTCGCGCAGATCGAAGGTCGCCGTCTCGCCGGGTCCGACCGTCATCGACCCCGCGCGCAGCTCGGGCTGCGGGTCGAGCGGACGCACGGTCACCGGCACCGAGAGGTACGTCCACTCCTCCTGGCCGGTGACCCGCACCGGCACGACGCACGCGTCGACCCACGGCGCCCCCGGACCGGCGTCGTAGCGCACCGACGTGCCCGACTCGAGCGTGCACGACGCATCGGATCGCGCTCCGGACGTGCGCACGTCGTCGCCCACCTCGAGCACGCTGCCGCGCGGCTTGGCCACGAGCGCGGTCATGTCGAACGTCACGGTCTCGAGCTCGTCGACCTCGGGGGTCTGCGCGCCCGACCGCAGCGCGAGCGCCAGGTCGTCGTCGCCGGGCACGCGCAGGAAGGCGTACGTCGTCACCTCGCCCGAGGCCCCTTCGCCGGTGACGGCGAACGGGATGATGCGGGTGCGCTCGGGAAGGTCTCCGCGCAGCCGGCTTCCCGCGACGGCGACGCCGGGCGGGTCGCCCCACAGCGACACCTCGAGGCCGGAGACGTCGCCGCCCGACCACGTGGCCTTGCCGTCGAGGACGTCGACGCCGCCCGGGAAGTCGTCGCGCGTCTCGGCCGTCAGCACCGTGTCGTCGACGACCGGGTAGTCGGGCACGCTCTCGCGGACGACCTTGACGACGATGAGCCCGCGCCCGGTGTTCCCCGACGACGACTCGACGTCGTAGAGGAACGACATCGTGGCGGGGGCCGTGCCCGCGGCGATGACCACGGTCGTGTCGTCGATCTCGCGGATGCGTGCGTCCAGCCGGTCGTATTCGGGATTGGGACTGCCGTCGACGAGCGCCGAGGGGAGGTCGGGGCGCAGGTCGGTCAGCTCGAGCGTGCCGCCCGTCGGGTCGACGTCGTTGGCCAGCGGGCTCACCCGGATGGTCCGGTCGGCGCCCGCCTGCACCTGCACGTAGTCGGTGAAGGTGATCGGGCTGGGGTTCGACTGGCCGTCGAGCACGCCGATGCGCACGGTGCCCTCGCCGGTCTCGCCGAACGCGTCGACGACGCGGTAGCGGAACGAGACCTGGCCGGCGTCGCCGGGCACGCTGGTGTAGACGATCGAGACGCCGTCGGGTGCGATCGCCGCCGACCCGGTCGCGGGCTGGCTCACGATGCGGTCGAGCGCGACGACATCCCCGTCGGGGTCCATGCCGAACCCGTCGAACTCGACGACGGTGCTCTGACCGCTGAGCACGCGACCGACGAGGGTGTCGGGCAGCGGGGCGCGGTTGGCGTCGTCGGCGAGCACCTGGATGCGCACGGTCGCGGTGTCGGCGAGCGAGGGCGCTCCGGTGGTGAAGACCGAATAGTCGACGCCGTACTCCCCCGGCTCGTCGGGCGCGAGGTAGCGCAGCAGGTCGCCCGAGGCGAAGGCGAGCGCGTCCTCGGTCGACGACACGACCGATGCGGGGTTGAGGGTCGGCCGCCCGCCCGCGGGCGAGATGTCGTTGTCGAGCACCGGGATGTCGATCTGCGAGCCGGCGCGCACCACGACGGTGTCGTCGACGGCGATCGGCGCGACCTCGGGTGCAGGCGGCAGCAGGAAGACGGTGGCCTCGCCCGTGACCGCGGCACCGGCATCCTCGCTGCCGTCGCTGACGGTGTACGCGACGGTGCCGAGACGTCCGGCCGCGCCCGTGGCGGTGGTTCCCGTGACCCGCAGGTGGTTCTGCCCGACGGCGTCGACGGCGAGGGATGCCCCGGGGTCGGCGCGCCCGACGACGTCGCTGAGCAGCAGCACGCGCCCGGTCGGGTTCGACACCGCGGCGAAGACGTCGAGCGTCGCGTCCTGCTGCGGCCGCACGAACGCGACGACGGGGGCGGTGGCCAGCTGCGGCGGTGCGTCCTCGGCGAGCAGCGTGATCCTCGCCGTGCCCGTGGCATCCGTCGTGCCGTCGGTCACCGTGAAGCCGATGCGGAACGTGCCGGCCGCCGCGGCCATGAAGTCGAACGACGTCGTGCCGTCGACGACCGTGGCCGTCGCCGACGCGTCGTCGAGCACGCGCACCGAGTCCAGCGACATCGCGCCCGTCGTGCCCGTGACGTGCGGCGCGACGTCGATCGTGAGCCCCGTGCCCACGCTGTCGACGACGGCGAACGACTGGACCGACATCGTCGGCTGCGGACTGACGCGCACGACGAGGGGCTTGGTCGTCGTGCGCCCCGTCGTGTCCGACACCGTGACGTCGATCGAGACGACCTGCTCGCCGCCGGTGCCGTCGTCGGCGTGCTGGTAGACGACGTCGCCGGCGGGCGTCGCCGCGACGCTTCCCGCCGCGTCGGCGCTCACGGCCGACAGCAGCAGCAGCGGGTCGCCCTCGGGATCGACCCAGCCCGAGAGGACGGGCACGGTGACGGTGCCGCTGCGCGCGACCTCGGGCGTCGGCCACTCCTGCAGGCATCCCTCGACGCCGCACCACTCGGGGGCGGAATCCTGCCCCTCGGGGGCGACCGTCAGCGTCACCGACGTCGGCGCCGACAGCAGTCCGCCGTCGGCCGTGCCGTCGTCGACGGCGTACTGGAAGGTCGCGGTGCCCGATGCGCCCGGTTCGGTGCGCACGGCGAGGCGCCCGCCGTCGTCGGTGATCGAGACGGTGCCGAAGCCGGGGTCGAGACCGGTCACCGACTCGGGGTCGATGCTGAGCACGTCCTCGTTGGGATCGTGGTCGTTGAGCAGCACGGGCAGCGTCGCGAGGCTGCCCGCGCGCACACCGAACTCGTCGGGCTCGGCGATCGGCGGCTTGGGGTCGATGACGAGGCTCAGCTGCTCCTCGCTCTCGACCGCGTCGGGGTCGCTGCGGTCGTCGAGGGTCCAGTCCTGGCTGGATGCCACCAGCCGGCCGTCCGGCACGGTCCAGACCCAGCCGGTGCGCGTCTCGTTGAGGATGACGGCGTCGTCGCCGGCGACGAGCACCGGTCGGCGCTGGTCGGGAAGCGACTGGCCGCCGTAGTCGAGCGTCGTCGATCCGCCCCGGCTGCTCCACAGCGTGCCCGGCTCGTTCCCCCGCGGCAGCCACGCCGCCAGCAGCGCGCCATCATGCACGATGGGCTGCGCCGGGGCGCCGAGCACGGTGGTGCCGGTGCCGAACACCAGGCGCGGCTGCGCACCGTCCACGGGCACCTCGATCAGCGACGTCTCGTCGACGACGCGCACGACCCGCGCGGCCGGATCGGGTGCGGCGACGACGACGGCTCCCGTCGTGCCGGCCGAGACCGGTCCGTCGGCTCCGCGCACCCAGACCTGCCCGTCCTCGGCGTCGACCACCGCCCACGTGTCGCCGGCCGCCGTGATCTGCGGTGAGCTCAGTCCGTCGGGCGCGAACGCGTCGCGCTGGCGCACCTCCGACGTGGCGATGTCATAGCGCAGCACCGAGCCGTCGGCGGACGAGACGGCGAACAGCGTTCCGCGCGCGTCGACGGCGATCGCCTCGGCCGCGTACTGCGGCGCATCGTCGTCGTCGGTGCGGAACGGGTCGAGCACGGTCGCGTCGCCGGTCGAGAGGCGCCCGACGTAGACCGCGCCCGCATCCGTGCGGTACGCGACGAAGTCGCCCGCGGTCGCGACGTCGGTCGTGCCGGCCGGGGTCGACGGCGACGCACGCAGCGTCTGCTCGTCGAGGTCGATCGGCATGGCGGGGTCGATGCGGGTGAGCTTGCTGAAGCTGTCGCTGAAGAGGAACGCGCCGTCGGCGGTGTGCACGACCTCGCTCGGGTTGCCGACGCTGCGGACGGTGTCCAGTTCGCCGATGGTCGTGTTGACGCGTGCATAGCGGCGGCCGTCGCCGGTCTGCAGCGCCCACACCGAGGCATCCACCTTCGGCGTCTCCTGCGCGTCGAGTCCCGGCCACACCACGCTGATCCCGACGATCAGGCCGACCGCGGCCAGTCCCGCGGTGAGGCCGGCGACCACGCCGCGCCTCACGAGAACGCCCCCATCGCCGCGGCCACCGCCACGCCGGCTCCGGCGACGAGCGCGAGTGCGCCGGCACCGATCAGCCACGGCAGGGCGCGGCGCCGGCCCGGGGCATCCGCCGTGAACGCGGTCTCCTCGTCGCGCGCGAGTCCCGCGATCCCGGCGCTCTCGCGCGGCTTGCGCGACGTCGGACGGTCGATGCGGCTGCGCGCCGGGCCGCGCATCGACTCGTCGGCGAAGTCGACCGAGTCCGACGCGGGATGCCACTGGTCGTCGGCGACCTCGAGAGGCGTCAGCGACCAGCCCTGGCCGGTCTGCACCTCGCGGAAGGCCTCGCCGAGGTCGCGCGCCGACGCGTAGCGCTTGTCGGGATCGCGCGACATCGCGCGCGCCAGCACGTCCTGCAGCGCGGCCGGCACGTCGGTGCGCGCGATCTCGCTGTAGGACGCGCGCGCGATGCGCCGACGCAGCTGCTCTTTGGAGTTCTGGCCCTTCTCACGCCGCTCGAACGGGCTGTGCCCGGCCAGCAGCGAGTACACCGTGGCGCCCAGGCTCCACACCTCGCTCGAGACAGTGCCCGGCGTCACTTCGGCGATGACCTCGGGCGCGCTCCACGGCACCGACATCGCGAGCACCTCGCTGTCGGGGTGACGGGTCAGCGACGACGAGATCCCGAAGTCGGCGAGGACGGGTGCGCCGAACGTGGTGATGAGGATGTTGCTCGGCTTGACGTCGCGGTGCACGAGGCCGGCGCGGTGGGCGGACTCGAGCGCGCTGGCCATCCGCACGCCGATCGCGAGCACCTCGTCCACGGGGAGCCGCTCGACGCGATAGCGCTGCGCGAGCGAGCCCGGGCAGTACTCCATGACGATGTAAGGCCGTCCGTCGGCCGAGATGCCCGCCTGGTAGACGGTCACGATCGACGGATGCGCCGACAGATGGGCGAGCACATCGGCCTCGGCGTTGAACATGCGCCGCAGGTCGGGGTCGCGCACATCGGCCGGCAGCACCTTCACCGCGACGTCGCGGCGGGGCATGTCCTGTTCGTAGAGGAAGACGTCGGCGAAGCCGCCGGAGCCGAGCGGACGGATGTAGGTGAGGCCGGGCAGGATGGGCGGAGCAGACGGCAGGCGGTGGGCCACCGATCCCTCCCCCGGAGTCAGCCGCCGGGACCCGGCGGGGTGTGCGCGGACGCGCGACGGAAACCCGGCCATGCTAACAAAACGAACTACGAGTCCCCTGCCGGGATGTGGACGCCTGCCGTCACACGGTCGGCGGCTCGCCCGGGTCGAACGGCGCGTCGAGCGACTTGGTCAGCTCATCGAGGAGCGCCTCGATCTGCGGCTCGACGAATTCGGCCAGCGCGGCCTGGATGCGAAGGCGATGGTGGAGCAGGATGCTGCACACCTCGCGGCCGACCATGTTGGCGTAGTCGTCGGCGAGCCCGACCTCCTGCCGCAACGCGGCCTTGGCCTCGTCGCTGAGCGGCGGCAGCGCGGGCACGTCGGCATCGGCCTCCTCGGCCATCCCCGCGATGGTGAACAGGAACGGTGCGCCCGGCACCGGATCGGGGTCGAGCGGCATCCCCTCGAACTCGGGGTCGAGCCCCTCGGACGGACGATACGTGCGGGCGCGGTTGCGCGCCGCCTGCTGATCGAGCTCGGCCTGCAGCATCGGCAGGTTCAGCGCGGTGTACTCGGCCACGGCGTGGTCGACGATGGTCTTCATGCGGGTCGAGAGCCCGTGCTGCACGCCGTGGGGGACGTCGGCACCGAGCCCGGCGGCCGAGAGCACGGGCGAGCCGAAGCACCGGCGACACGGGGCGACGCGGCCGCGGTGGGTGGCGGGCTCCCAGCGCGGCAGCCAGCGCAGCCAGGCGTCGACGGCCTGGCTCACCTGCGTCTCCAGCGAGCGCTCCACCCTTCAACGGTAGAGGCGAAGGGGCGCGGATGCACCGTCATCCGCCGCGACACGGCGCGTCGGGCGCTAATCTCCGTCCTCCCACGGCCACTTCGGCCGCTCGGCCCGCGTGCGCACCAGGGCCACCCCCGCCCAGCCGCACACCAGCGCGACACCGGCGATGACGGCTCCGAACCAGCTCGTGGCGAGCATCCCGACCGCGGCCGCGGCTACGCCGGGACTCGCGACGAACAGAGCGCCCAGGCCCACGCCCACGAGGTAGGCGAGGAACGCCGCGGCGGCCGTCACGGGTGCCAGCCAGTAGGTCGGGCGCGGTCGCCGCACGCCCGCCAGGAGCACGCCGGCGAAGGCGAGCACCGAGAGCGCGATCCCGAGCACTCCCGGCAGCTGCCCGAGATCGGGCACCGCGATGACGTCCTCGTCGAGCGCGAGGCTCGTCATCCCCAGCCCGAAGACCACCAGCGCGAGGTCGGCGGCGGCGGCCAGAACGACCGCGAGGGCGGGCCGGACTCCCGGGCCGCCCTCGTCGTCGGTCATGTCACTGCCGGACGAGCTGGGGTCCGGCCTCGAGCGTGCGCTCGTACTCGCGCTGCGCCTCGCGGTTGAGCTCGGTGACGCGCTTGCCGCGTGCGGCGACCCATGCGCCGTACCAGATGGTGAGTTCGCGGGCGAAGACGAAGGCGGCGACCGAGAGCGGCACCAGCAGCTGGCTCTCGACGAGCGCGGCGCCCTCGCTGGCGGTCAGCATCCAGAACGGAGCCTGGAACAGCTGGCCGAGCAGGTGGCCGCCGTACGCGGCGATCCCGACGAGCAGTCCGAGGTGCACCCAGATGCCCCAGCGGCCGCGGTTGACGATGGCGCCCAGCAGCCAGAAGGCGATGAAGAACACCACGGTGGGCACCCACAGCGACCACGTGCCGAGCGCGGCGAGCGCCGTCGCGCCCACGTTGTCGGCGGTGACATCGCCCGTCACCGCGCCCACGACGAGCCAGGTCGCGAGGTACAGCACCGCGAAGGTCAGGGCGGCGAGCAGGCCGATGGCACCGGCGGCGGCGCGGTTCCCGCGGGGGCGAGGCGCCTCGGGCGCCTGCACGAAGATGGGCTGGGGAGCGGCGATCGGGGCGACGGCCGCCTCGGCGGGAGGCTCGCTCGCGGTCACGGCGGGGGTGTCGTACGCGGTGGTGGCGGTGGCATCCGCCGCGGGGTCGGTCCACACCTTCGTCTCGGTGTCGGGCTCGGGGGCGACGACGGTCTCTTCGACCACCGTCTCCTCGACGACCGGCTCGGATGCCGCGGTGGCGGCGGGTGCGTCGTCGACCACGGTCTCCTCGACGACGGTCTCCTCGACGACCGGCTCGTCGACGGCGTCTCGGCCGGCGGCCTCGGCATCCGCGAGACCCTCGTGGGCGCTGCCGACGACATCCTCGTCGCCGCCCGGCTCCTCGACGGGTTCGCCGTACGTGGCCTTGGGATCGCTCATCGGGTGCACTCCTCACGCGGGGTCGGTCCCCGTCCTGCGAGGGTATCCCGCAGGACAGCGCATACCGCGCAGGCGTGCCGTGTCGCCGCGGCACGCCGTCACGCGCCGGTGCGCGGGTTAGGGTGACGACATGTCGCGACGGACCCTGCTCGGCGCGGCGGCCGCCGTCGGCGTCGCCCTCGCCCTCGCCGCGTGCGCGCCCGAACCCGGAACCGGCACACCGAGCCCGCAGCCGGGTTCGTCGACGACCGGCACCCCGACGCCGCTGGGCAGTCCCGTCCCGACGCCGACGACCGACGACGACGTGACCGCCGGCGGAGGGATCCCCGACGACTGCCGCGCGATCCTCAGCCCGGCGGTGCTGGCCCAGCTCGAGGGCGTGCCGCTGAACGACTCGGGGATGAGTCCGTCGGGCCCGCAGCCCGACGGAACGCTCATCTGTGTGTGGGGCGAGCCCGGCGACGAGAGCAGGCAGCTCACGACGACGATCACCGTCATGTCGCGCGGGCCCGCGCTCGACCTGCTCAACGAGCTGTTCGACGACGGCTTCACCTGCTACCAACCCGACGACGGCACGCGCTGCGAGAAGTCGGGCAGCTCCGGCGGAGTGGTCGAGGGTCGCACGCTCTACTACCTCGACGACGTGCTCATCGACACGACGTACGCGGGCCTCGCACCGAGCGGCTACACCGACGCCGTCATCGCCGCGATCCACGGCTGAACGGCGCGTCTCAGCCCCACACGTAGGCGGCCAGGCGCGTCGCGTACTCCTCGGGATGCCACCGCGTCTCGACGCTCGACAGCCACAGGCCGCCGCTGAACACATGGCTCTCGATGACCGAGCCGCGTTCGCGCGTGCACGAGATCCCGCCGAAGCCCTCGGCGCACGTGAAGCTGTTGGCGCGGAGCAGCTGCGCCGCCGCTTCGCCCGCGGCCGCATCGACGGCCGCGAGCGTCGACACGATGGACGGCCCGGACTCGGTGCGCCACGCGCACGCGACGCGCACGCTCGGCGACACGGCGTCGACGAGGCCGGGGGTCGCGGTCACGGGCGTTGCGAAGTCCTGCGACAGCAGCACGTCGCCCCGCCACACCATCTCGGACCACAGGCGGTCGGGGTACAGCGCCCGGCAGTCCAGGTCGCCCGTGGCTGCGACCTCGGCGGGCGAGGGT
>JAUHVN010000092.1 GCA_030425055.1 Actinomycetes bacterium
CGATCCCGAAGAAGACATCCTCGTCTTCGTCGTCTTCGTCGACCGTCGCGGGGCTCGACGCCGAGCAGACCGCCAATGCGAAGCTCATCATCTCGGTCGGCCGGCAGATGGGGGTGCCCGACCGCGGCATCGCGATCGCGCTGGGCACGGCGATGCAGGAGTCCTGGCTGCGCAACCTCGACTGGGGCGACCGCGACTCGCTGGGCCTCTTCCAGCAGCGGCCGAGCACCGGGTGGGGCACCGCCGCACAAGTTCAGGATCCGGTGCGGGCGACGAAGGTCTTCTTCGGCGGCCCCTCCGATCCCAACGGCTCGCGCACACGGGGGCTGCTCGACATCCCGGGCTGGCAGAGCATGAGCTTCGCGCAGGCGGCGCAGGCGGTGCAGATCTCGGCCTACCCCGACCGCTACGCGCGGTGGGAGAAGCCCGCCTACCAGTGGCTCGCCGCCCTGGGGTGACCCGACCGCGCGACTCCGGATGCCGCACCCCCGGCCCACACCGGGCGCGTGCGGGGCGGCCCGCGCACGACCTCGTCGATGTGCAGAACGACGGATGCCGCGTGCCCGCCGGCATCCGTCATCGTGCACATCGACGCACTTGTGCACGCGTCGACCCGCGAACGGCGGCTCACATCCGCGCACGCGCGTCCGGTCGGCACCGTGAGCCGCTCCCGGGGCTCACAGCAGGCGCTCCGTAGAATCCAAGCGTGAGCACGAGTCAGCAGACCGACCCGCTGATCGGCCGTCTCGTCGACGGCCGGTACCGGGTGCGCGCGCGCATCGCGCGCGGCGGCATGGCGACCGTGTACGTGGCGACCGACCTGCGGCTCGAGCGACGGGTCGCGCTCAAGGTCATGCACGGGCACCTCAGCGACGACACCGTGTTCCAGAGCCGGTTCATCCAGGAGGCGCGCGCCGCGGCCCGCCTGGCCGACCCGCACGTCGTCAACGTGTTCGACCAGGGCCAGGACGGCGACATGGCCTACCTGGTGATGGAGTACCTGCCGGGCATCACGCTGCGCGAGCTGCTGCGCGAGCAGCGGCGGCTCACCGTGCCGCAGACCGTCACGATCATGGATGCCATCCTGTCGGGCCTGTCGGCGGCCCACCGCGCCGGCATCGTGCACCGCGACGTCAAGCCCGAGAACGTGCTGCTCGCCGAGGATGGCCGCATCAAGATCGGCGACTTCGGGCTCGCGCGGGCGACCACCGCCAACACCGCCACCGGCTCGCAGCTGCTCGGCACGATCGCCTACCTGGCGCCCGAACTCGTCACGCGCGGCACCGCCGATGCGCGCAGCGACATCTACTCGCTTGGCATCATGCTCTACGAGATGCTCGTGGGCGAGCAGCCGTACAAGGGCGAGCAGCCGATGCAGATCGCCTTCCAGCACGCCACCGATTCGGTGCCGCGCCCGAGCGTCAAGAACCCCGGCGTCCCCGAACCCCTCGACGAGCTCGTGCTGTGGTCGACCGAGCGTTCGCCCGACGACCGCCCCGCCGATGCGCGCGAGATGCTCGAGCGCCTGCGCGACATCGAGCACGACCTCGGCATCACGCCGGTCGTGACCCGCACCGGACCGATCGGCGTCATCGCCGACGAAGGCCTTACGTCGGACGAGCTGACCGCCGTGCTGCCCGTCACCGCCCCCACGACGACGGTCGACGACGTCGACAACGCCGCACGGCTGCGCCGTGCCACCAAGCGCCGCTCGGCGAAGGGCGGCTGGCTCGTCGCGCTCGTGCTGCTGCTGAGCGCCGCGGCCGCGGGCGTCGGGTGGTGGTTCGGTTCGGGGCCGGGATCGATGGTCGCGGTGCCGCAGGTGGCATCCCTCTCGTTCGAAGAGGCGCAGACCCTGCTCGCCGACAGCTCGCTCGAGGCGAGGGAGGACGGTGCGTACAGCCTCGATGTCGAAGCCGGCCGAGCGATCGGCACCGATCCCGAGGCGGGCGCGCGCGTCGACAAGGACACCGTCGTGACGGTCGTCATGTCGCTCGGCCCCCAGCAGCACGAGGTGCAGAGCCTCACGGGCATGTCGGTGGACGAGGCCCGCGGCATCCTCATCGGCTACGACATCGCGATCGCCGAGCCCGACCAGCTCTATTTCACGGATGCCGCGGACGGCACCGTCATCAACCTCTCCATCGCGCCCCGCGACGGCGGCGACGCCATCGGCTGCCGCGACGGCTGCACGGCGTTCGCCGGCGACACGGCGACGCTGAGCGTGTCGGTCGGCCCGGTGCCGGGCGTGCGCGGCATGAGCGTGGGGGATGCCACCTCGACCCTCAACGGCGTGGATCTGCAGGTCTCGGGCGAGCGCATCGAGGACTGGAGCAGCGAGATCGCCGAGGGCGGCGTGCTCGGCATCGCCGACCGCCCGAACGGCGGCAGCTGGCGCCCGGGCGAGACGGTCACGCTCATCGTGTCGAAGGGGCCCCAGCCGGTCGCCGTGCCCGACGTCATCGGCATGAGCATCCGCGAAGCGGTCGACGCCATCAACGGCGCCGGCCTGCAGGCCTACACCGACGTGCCCGACACCCTCGCGCTGTGGGACGTCTACAAGGTGCGTGAGATCGCCCCCGAGGTCGGCACTCTGCAGCGTCCGGGGACCCAGATCACCATCACGGGCATCGGCCTCTAGCCCGAGCCCCCACTTCCCTCCACCGCGCCCGGTCACCCGGCTGCGGCGCGCCTTCTCCCCGGGGCGTTCGCGGTGAGACTGCATCGGCGCGCCGAGGATGCGGCGGGTCCCCACGGTCTCGTCCCGCCGGTGACGTCTCACCGATCGGGGCGCTTCGGCGCGCCCGGGGGAGGGCGCGCGCACCGAATGGGTGACAAAGTGGAGAGAAGTGGAGTAAAGTGGCGCACAACCCGCGGGGGGCCGGACGAAGGGGGTGGTGAGCCGATGCTGTTGGGCACGCACACACCCAAGCTCGATGACAAGGGCCGCGTCATCCTGCCGTCCAAGTTCCGCGACGACCTCGGCGCCGGCGTCGTCGTCACCCGCGGCCAGGAGCGCTGCCTCTACGTGTTCAGCACCGAGGAGTTCGAGCGCATCTACGAGCGCATCCGCGAGGCCCCGCTCACCAACAAGCAGGCGCGCGACTTCCAGCGCATGTTCCTCTCGGGCGCGAGCGCCGAGAACCCCGACAGCCAGAACCGCATCACCATCCCGCCCCACCTGCGCACTTACGCCGGCCTCGACCGCGAGCTGGTCGTCACCGGTGTCGGCGCGCACGCCGAGATCTGGAACGCGGAGGCGTGGAACGCCTACGCCGACGGAAACGAAGACAGCTACTCGGAGATGGAGCAGGAGGTGATCCCGGGCTTGTTCTGAGCCCTCGGCCGTGACTCCCAGCCGCTCACGCCCTGGCGCACTTCCCCGGTGCCAGGTCAGAGCGGATGGGGATCAGGGCCGAGGGACCGGATGCCTCGACATCATGGATCTCCGCGACATCCACACCCCGGTGCTCCTCGACCGCTGCGTCGAGCTGCTCGCCCCCGCGCTCGAGCGCGAGGGCGCCGTGTTCGTCGACGCCACCCTCGGCATGGGCGGCCACTCCGAGGCGTTCCTCGAGCGGTTCCCGGGTCTGCACCTCGTCGGCCTCGACCGCGACACCGACGCCCTGCGCATCGCCGGCGAGCGTCTCGCGGCGCACGGCGATCGCGTGAACCTCGTCCACACCGTCTACGACGGCATCGCCGACGCGCTCGCCGAGGCGGGCTTCCACCACGCCGACGGCATCCTCTTCGACCTCGGCGTCTCGTCGCTGCAGCTCGACGAGGCCGAGCGCGGGTTCGCGTACGCGCAGGATGCTCCGCTCGACATGCGCATGGACCAGTCGGCGGGCACCACCGCCGCCGACATCCTCGCGACGTACGGCGAGGGCGACCTGCGCCGCATCTTCGAGCGCTACGGCGAGGAGAAGCTGGCCGGACGCTACGCACGAGCCATCATCGCCGCGCGCGCCGAGGCGCCGATCGTGCGCTCGGGGCAGCTGGTCCACATCCTCACCGCGGCGACGCCGCACGCGGCGCAGCGCAGCGGTCACCCCGCCAAGCGCGTCTTCCAGGCGCTGCGCATCGAGGTGAACGCCGAGCTGTCGGTGCTCGACCGCGCCATCCCCGCCGCGCTGATGACCCTTCCGGTCGGCGGCCGCATCGTCGTGCTCTCGTACCAGTCGCTCGAGGACCGGCTCGTCAAGCGCGCATTGGCGGATGCCTCGGCCTCGACGGCCCCGGCGGGACTGCCCGTCGAGCTCGACGAGCACGCGCCGCGGTTCCGCCTGCTCGTCAAGGGGGCCGAACTCGCCTCCGACGAGGAGCGCAGCCGCAACCCGCGCGCCACCCCGGTCCGCCTGCGGGCCGCCGAGCGTGTGAGGGAGGCCGCATGAGCACGCCCGCCCGCGCAACGGCACGCACGGCCGCTCCCGCCGTCGCACCCGCGCGCCGCGCGCCGTGGCTGCGTCCCGTCACGGCCCCGGGGCGCCGCCGGCGCCCGCGCCTCGTCTACGCCATCGTCGCGCTGCTGGGCGCGCTCACCATCGGCGGCGCGCAGATGGCGCTGTCGATCCTCACGACCCAGGGCTCCTACGAGATCGCCGCGCTGCAGCAGCAGCAGCAGGAGCTCACGTGGCAGAAGCAGATCCTCGCCGACGACATCGCGGGGCTCAGCTCGCCCCAGTACCTCGCGGCGAACGCGTCGGCGCTGGGCATGCTGATCGCCGAGTCGCCGAGCTACCTGCGCCTGAGCGACGGCGCGGTGCTCGGCACGGGCCAGGCCGCCGTGGGCCGCTCCTCGATCGACGCCCTCGGCCGGGGTGCGGTGGGCAACGCGCTCATCACCGATCGCCCCCTGGTCACCGACCCGGAGGCGACGATCCTCGGCGAGCCGATGGTCACCGAGGAAGAGACCGTGATCACCGACACGCCGCCGCCGATCACCGACGGCCTGCCGACCCCGAACACACACTGAACGCATGACGACACGAGCCACCCGCAGCCCGCGTCGGCGCACCGTCGTCGCGCTCGCCGTCGTCCTGGCGGTGCTGGCCGCCTTCGTCGTGCGCCTCATCGACATCCAGGTGGTCAACGCCAAGGAGCACATCGCCGACTCGATGGCCAACGCCCTGGGCGCCAGCCGCACCCTGTACGGCACGCGCGGATCGATCGTCGACGAGAACGGTCAGACCCTGGCGGGCAGCATCCTGCTGTACGACTGCCAGCTCGATCCGCTGCTGATCACGCAGATCGACGCCGACATCGCGGCCGAGAAGTCGTCGTATCGGCCGTGGTCCGAGGTGTCGGTCGATGCGGCCGCCATCACGGGACAGACCCCCGAAGAGGTGCAGCAGATCGTGGGCGACGCGCTCGCCGCCGACCCCGAGTCGCGCTTCGCGTACCTCGACAAGGGCGTGAGCACCGAGCAGTACCGTGCGCTGGTCGAGCTCGGGGTGCCGTACATCGTGTGCCTGCAGCATCCCGCGCGCACCTACCCCGATGGCGCCGTCGCCGGCAACCTCGTGGGCTTCATGGGCGCCGACGGTCCGCTCGAGGGCCTCGAGGCGACGCAGGACGCGTGCCTCGCGTCCGAGAGCGGCACGCTCTCGTACCAGCGCGGGCGCGACGGCGTCATCATCCCCGGCACCGAGGTCGAGGATCCCGCCGTCGACGGCGGAACGCTGCAGCTCACGATCAACCGCGACCTGCAGTGGTACCTGCAGCAGCTCATCGCCGAGCAGGTGCAGGACATGGGCGCGCTCAGCGGCACGATCACGGTGCTCGAGGTCTCGACGGGCAAGCTGCGTGCGGCCGCCGAGTACCCGACCGTCGACCCCAACGACGTCGATGCGACCGACAGCGAAGACCGCGGCAGTCGCATCTTCCGCGCCACGTTCGAGCCCGGATCGACGTTCAAGGCGCTCACGGCGGCCACCGTCGTCGACGCCGGCGGCCAGAAGGCGACCTCGACCGTGCTGACCCCGAGCTACGCGACGTTCTCGAACGGCGCGTTCGCACGCGACTCGTTCAGCCACCCCGACTACCTGTACACGCTCGCGGGCGTCCTCATCGACTCGTCGAACGTCGGCATCTCGCTGTTCAGCGAGAAGGTGTCACCGCAGACGCGCTACGACTACCTGAAGAAGTTCGGCATCGGCACCAGCAGCGCGATCGGCTTCCAGGGTGAGGAGACCGGCACGATCTGGCCCGTCGACAGCTGGGACCGCCAGACCGTGTACAACACGTCGTACGGACAGGGCCTCACGACCACGATCCCCGAGCTGCTCGGGGCGTACGGCGCCATCGCGAACGACGGCGTGCGGATGCCGCTGTCGATCGTCGAGTCGTGCACCGACGCCGACGGCACCGTCGTCGAGCCGACGCTGCCCGAGCCCGAGCGCGTCATCAGCGAGTCGTCGGCCACCCAGATGCAGCGCATGCTCGAGGCGGTCTTCACGCAGGGCCCCCACGCCCCGTCGGTCGCGGTGCCCGGCTACCGGATCGCGGGCAAGACGGGTACCGGTGAGAAGTCCGACGGCCGCGGCGGATACAAGGCGGGCGCGTACTTCACGACCATGATCGGCTTCGCCCCGGCCGACGACCCGCAGTACGTCGTCGCGGTCACGCTCGACGAGCCCGCCAAGGTAAAGTCGTCGGGGGCCAACGCGGCCGCATGGCAGAAGGCCATGACGCAGGTGCTGAAGACCTACCGTGTGATGCCCTCCACCACGTCGCCCACGGAGCTCCCGAAGTTCGGCTAGCCCGCCCAGACGGCCGGAGAACAATGATCGAGCTCTCACTCGCCCGCCTCGCTCGCGCCGTCGGCGGCGACCTGCGCGTCGCACCCGGCGACAGCGCCGACACCGTGGTGTCGGGTGCCGTCGACACCGACTCGCGCCTCATCGGCCCGGGCGACGTCTTCGTCGCCAAGCCCGGCGAGGTCACCGACGGCCATCTCTTCGTGCCGCAGGCCGCCGAGGCCGGTGCGGCGTGCGTGATCGTCGAGCACGACGTCGACGCCGCCGTCAGTCAGGTGATCGTGCCCGACGCCGTGCGCGCTCTGGCCGACCTCGCCCGGTTCGTCGTCGCCGAGGTGCGCGCCCACGGCGATCTGCGGGTCGTGGGCATCACGGGTTCGAACGGCAAGACGACGACCAAGAACATGCTGGCCCGCATCCTCGAGGGGGAGGGGCCCACGGTCTCGCCCAAGGCGTCGTTCAACAACGAGGTCGGCGCGCCTTTGACGATGCTGCGGGTCGACGCCGCCACGCGGTTCCTGGTGAGCGAATTCGGCGCGAGCGGGCCGGGTGAGATCGCGCGCCTCGCGGGGCTCGTCGACCCCGACATCGCGATCGTGCTCATGGTCGGGATGGCGCACGCGGGCGGGTTCGGCGGCATCGAGGCCACCTTCCTCGCGAAGTCCGAGCTGGTGCGCTCGGTGCGCGCCGGTGGACTGGCGGTGCTCAACGCCGACGATGCGCGCGTGGCCGCGATGGCTCCGATCGCCGCCGAGCGCGGAGCATCCGTGCGCTGGTTCGGCCGCGGTGCGAACGCGCAGGTGCGTGCGCGCGACGTCGAGGTGAGCGCCCGCGGCACGACGTGCGTCGTCGAAGCCGACGGCGAAGAGCGGATGCTGCGCCTTCAGGTGCTCGGCGAGCATCACGTCATGAACGCGCTCGCCGCGATCGCGGCCGCGACGGCGCTCGGCGTCTCGCTCGCCGACGCGGTGGAGCGCCTCGAGACCCTCGAACTGGCCGAGCGGTGGCGCATGCAGCCGCTCGGTTCGGAGCGCGTGCGCATCATCAACGACGCCTACAACGCGAGCCCCGACTCGATGGCGGCCGCGCTGCGCACGCTCGCGCAGATCACCGGACCGGGCGAGCGCATGGTCGCGGTGCTCGGCGCGATGAGCGAACTGGGGGAGTACGCCGGCGAGGAGCACGACCGCGTGGGCCTGCTCGCGGTGCGCCTGGGCATCCAGCGGATCGTCGTCGTCGGACCCGAGGCGCGGCGCCTGTTCCTCGCCGCCGTCGGTGAGGGCTCGTGGGACGGCGAGGCCGTGTTCTTCGCGACCGCCGACGAGGCCTTCGAGTACCTGCAGGGCGAGCTGCGCGACGGTGATCGCGTGCTCGTCAAGTCGTCCAACTCCGCCGGGCTCCGCTTCCTCGGCGATCGTCTGGGAGAATCCTTCTCGTGAGGTCACTACTGACGGCGGCGGCCATCTCTCTGGCGTTCACGCTCTTCCTCACACCCGTCTTCCTGCGGCTGTTCCGCAAGTGGGGCTGGGGTCAGGTCATCCGCACGCCCGACCACATCAACAACCCGAGCCACGCCGAGAAGCGCGGCACGCCCACGATGGGCGGCACGATCTTCATCGTCGGCACGATCATCGGGTACCTCGTCGGCGCCTTCGTGGGCAACAACCCACCGACCGTCTCAGGTCTGCTCGTGATCTGGATGATGGTCGGCCTCGGCGCCGTCGGGTTCATCGACGACTTCATGAAGGTGCGCCGCCAGCGCAGCCTCGGGCTCAGCGGCTGGCGCAAGGTCGTCGGCCAGATCCTCGTCGCCGTGCCGTTCGCGGTCGTCGCACTGAACTTCCCCAACCGGTTCGACCAGACCCCCGCGTCGCCGTACGTCTCGTTCTTCCGCGACATCCCCGTCCTGTCGTTCATGGCGCTCGGGCCGATCATCGGGTGGATCCTGTACCTCACGTGGGTCTCGTTCATCAGCGTCGCGTGGTCGAACAGCACCAACGTCACCGACGGCCTCGACGGCCTCGCGACCGGCGCCGGCATCTTCGTGGTCGGCGCATACAGCCTCATCGCGTTCTGGCAGTTCAACCAGGCGTGCTGGGGCGGGGCCGACCTGTCGCTGGCCGCGCAGTCCGCGTGCTATCCCACGCGAGATCCGTTCGACCTCGCGATCGTGTCGGCCGCGTTCGTGGGCGCCCTCGTGGGATACCTGTGGTGGGCGGCGCCCAAGGCCGAGGTCTTCATGGGCGATGTCGGCTCGATGGCGATCGGCGGCGTCATCGCGGCGATGTCGATCCTGACCCGCACCGAGCTGCTGGGCGTCATCGTCGCCGGCGTCTTCATCATCGGCCCCGCGACGGTCATCATGCAGCGCATCTACTTCAAGGCGACGCGCGGCAACAGGCTGTTCCTGATGACGCCGTTCCACCATCACCTCGAGATGCGCGGGTGGCCCGAGATCTCGATCGTGATCCGCATGTGGATGATCGCAGGGATGCTTGCCGTGACCGGCGTCGGCCTGTTCTACGTCGAGTGGCTCGCGAGCACATGACCGCGCGCGTGGACGACCTCACCAGCTGGCACGCCGACTGGAAGGGGCTGCGGGTCGTGGTGCTCGGGCTGTCGGTCA
>JAUHVN010000093.1 GCA_030425055.1 Actinomycetes bacterium
TCCCTGAGCGAGGGAGCACCGCGACCGAGACGAAGGGCCGACGCTGCACGCGCGCTTCGTCTCGCTCCGCTCGCTCAGCGACCTGGGGATGCGCTGCGCTCGACAGCGACCTCGAGCGCGCGTGCCGCCCGTACCGCGACCTCACCGGGTCCCTGAGCGAGGGAGCACCGCGACCGAGACGAAGGGCCGACGCTGCACGCGCGCTTCGTCTCGCTCCGCTCGCTCAGCGACCCGACGGGGCGCGCTCGCTCAGCGACCCGACGGGGGCCGCGCCCGCTCGGCGACCACGTTGGGGCGCGCTCGCTCAACGACCTCGAGCGTGCGGGCCGGGGGCTACTCGCCGTCGAGGACGAGCGACGGAAGGATGATGTCGCGGTCTTCGGCGTACACATCGGCGAGGCCCGGCGGCACGGTGAGCGTGAGGGTCGCCCGCGTCGACCCGCGCTTGGCGACGATCTGCCACACCTGCGCGCGCTCGGCATCGCCGGCATCCGCCCAGCTGTAGACGATCAGCTCGGCGTCGACCGCGCCCTCCACCTCCCACGGCTCGCGGCTCTCGAGCACGACATCGGGATGCCCGACCTCCGCGCCCAGCTCGGCGACGACCTCATCGACCTGCACGCGCAGCGAACGGAAGTCGGTCTCGGTCGAGACGTCGAGCACACCGCCCGCGGTGCAGTCCTTCGCCGAGATCAGCCGACCCGATTCCCTGTCGTCGTTCGAGATCCCGTCCCACCAGTACGGCAGCTCGACCGCGACCCCCGCAGCCGCCAGCACGCCGCCGTGGTACGGCACCAGCTCGGGCCCGCGCTCGAGCAGCAGCGAGTTGAACAATCCGTAGGCGTCGACCGGCGATCCGTCCTCGTCGACCGATGCGGTGAAGAGCGCCCCACCGCACTCGAGCCCGTAGGCGTACGGCGACAGGTGGGACGCGATGTACGCATCCGCCTCCTCGGTGCGGCGCACGTCGATGTCCTGGAACCCGAAGAACCACCCGTTCTCGTCGACCTGGAACTCGCGACCATCCGTCGGTGGCAGGTTGTCGGCGAGGTAGCGCTCGACATCTTCGGGAGCGGCTCCCTCGACGCGGCGGACCACGATGTTCGTGCCGTTCGCGGGACCGACGCGCCACTCGACGCCGTCGTCGAGGTGCACGTACCAGTCGTACGGGACGACCGCGCTCACCCCGATCCGCGTCGATTCGACGCGCGTCAGATCGCCGCCGCCCTCGTAGGTGCCGTGCAGCTCGATCCGGCGGCCGTTCAGGTACACGTCGGCGCGGTACTCGCCGTCGCCGAGCAGCCAGCCGGCGGGGATCGCGGTGTCCACGCCGTTCCCGGTCATCGAGTGACGGGTCGGCAGACGCAGCAGTGCCCACGTGTAGCTGTCGTCGGGACGGTAGTACCAGATCGACGGCGCGTCGGGCACCTCTTCGTCGACGCCGACGACGACGCGCACCTCCTGCGGGTACAGCTCGAGCGAGAGGTCTTCCCGCGCACCCGGAGAGCGACCCGGATGCTGGGGGATCCCCAGCAGGATGCGCCGGTAGTCGTCGACCCACAGGTCGTCGGCGATCAGTTCGAGATCGGCGATCGCCCACAGCCGGATGTCCTGGGCGGTGCCGCTCTCCATGAAGTCGCGCGGACACCGCGGCGCGTAGTCGAAGCAGCGCACCGTGTCGCGGTACAGGGCGGCCGCGCCGTCGCGGTCACCGAGCACCGCCAGCGCGAGCGCCTCGTTGAACCGGAAGATCGCCCACGAAGCACGCCCGACCGCGTCCTCGTCGAGGCTCTCGAGCGCATGCCGCGTCATGTCGAGTCCGCGCTGCACACTGCCGCGGTCGCCGGTGTCGATGCCGCGCGTGATGAGGTACCACCCGAGGTTGCCCTGCGTGTTCGCGGTCGCGTGGCCGAGGTCGATCGCGCGCTCCACATCCGCGGCGTTGTCCGCAGTGACGGCGGGGTCCATCTCGGACGACAGCGCGGGCCACGGATGCCGCAGCCCGAGGCATCCGCGCGCCGCCGCCCGAGCGACGAGCGCCGGCCCGAAGTCGGGGAACGCCGCGACCGCTTCGTCGAGCCCGTCGAGGCCGGTGCCGAGGATGCACGACTCGTCGGGCCCGTAGACGATCTGCTCGGCGATGCGCTGCGCGTCGTCGTCCTGCGGCACGCCCGATCCGCCGACCAGCGCCATGACGGGCGTCACCGTGAGTCCGACTCCGACGAGGAGTCCGCCGACGCCGACGCCCAGCAGCATCCGCGAAGTCCGCTCGGAGCGGTCGGCGCTGGCCGCGAGCGCGAGCATGAACCCCGCGAGCCCCAGGACGACGAGCGCGACGGTGAGCAGCGACCCGTGCCCTGCCCACTCTCTGGCATCCGCGCGCGACATCGCGGCGCGCATGTCGCAGATCTGGGACGGCGTCTGGCGATCGACCACCTCCCACAGGGCGTTGTCGGGGTCGAAGCGGATGGTGTCGTACAGCTCGACCAGCGCGATCGGCGGCTCTTCGGCCACGGCGCAGTCCTCGTCGCCCACGACACCGCGCCACGTCTGGGCGCGGATGACATCGTCGGATGCCTCCAGCTCGGACTCGGCGATGAGCCGCAGCTCCTCCACCGCGTCGGGGTCGCCCTCGGGTCGACCCATCGCCGCGAGCTGGCGCGCGGCGACCTCGCGGGCCTCGAGGTCCTGGATGACCGACAGCGACGCGAGCGCGCGCAGCATGTCCTGCTGGCCGAGCCGCTGCAGCGCGAGCGACTGCGCGCTCTGCCGGTCGGCTCGCCCCTGGGCGGAGTTCTCCTGGATCGCGGCGAGCGACAGCCCCAGAGCCGAGACCGAGAACGCGACGATGGCGACCGCGCCCGTGATCTCGGCCCACCACTGCGGTCGACCACCGCGCTGCGCGGCATCCGTTGCGGCGGGAGCGCGCCGTCGCCGCAGCCACCACCACTCGACCGCGGCGGCGACACCGAGACCCGCGACCACCAGCGCGGTGACGACGGGGTCGACGGCGAACACGAGCAGGAGCACGGTTCCGACGAGGCCCGCGACCAGTCCGACGACGAGCAGCACGTCCTGCCACGCCGCCGCCGTGCGCGCCGTGATGCGCCTCGGCCGGTCGCCGCGTACGCTCAGCTGGTCGACCGCGATGATGACCGCGACGACGAATGCGAGCAGAAGCGCCGCGGCCATCAGGAGGCGCTCCGACACGTTCAGCGCCGCCACCTGCTGCGCGATCTCGTCCGTCGAGGTCGCCGCGCCCTCGCCCTCGACGCGGAACCAGTCGACGCGCTGTGCGGCACGTTCCACCGAGTATCCCGACCCCGCTTCGGCCGAGCACGTGGCATCGCGGTCGCCCAGCAGCAGCGATCGCAGACCGTCGAGGGCGAGGTCCGCCGTGACGAGCGATCCGATGTCGGGGGTCTCGTCGAAGTACGAGTCGCTCGCCGCGGCATACGCGTTCTCGGCGACGCAGATCGACCTCAGCACGTCCAGGTCGTGCTCGACGATCGTGTCGAGGAAGCCGGCCTCGCGCCCGGCCTGGGACTGCAGGGTTCGCGACTGGTCGAGCAGGTCGCCGGATTCGTCGGCCGCCCGCGTGGCCTGATACACGGCGAAGGCGCTCAGTGTCATCGCGATCGCGAGCACCGTCACCAGCAGCGTGTCGGAGCGCACGAACCGGCGCAGCCAATACCGGCCGCGGCGCACGCCGGAATGCCGGCGGGGCGTCCTGCCCCCCGATTCGGCGTCGCGGACGGTGCTCGTCACCGGCCCCCTTTCCCCAGCGGGAGCGCGTCACTGTCCCGCCACTGTGGCGCACCGGCGCGTCCCGGTCAACGCCCACGGGTCTAGCCTGGGGTCGATGTCACCCTCCAGCGATCCGCCGACCTCCGACATCCCGGTTCCGTCAGCGGCCCACCGCTGGCGCGCGTTCTGGGTGTGCGCCGCCGTGGCGACGCTGACGATCCTCGACCTGTCGAAGGTGAACGTCGCGCTGCCGTCGATCGAGGCGGCCTTCGACTCGGCCTCGACCGAGCTCGGCTTCATCGTGTCGGGGTACGTGCTCACGTTCGGGCTCGTGCTCGTGCCGATGGGGCGCCTCGGCGATCAGCGCTCGCGCCGCGCGCTGTTCCTCATCGGCCTCAGCCTGTTCACGGTCATGAGCCTCGTGTGCGCCCTCGCGCCGAACATGACCGTCCTGCTGATCGCGCGACTGATCCAGGGCATCGGCGCCGGCATCCAGATGCCCCAGGTGATCGGCATCATCCAGGAGCTGTTCCGCGGCGAGGAGCGCGGACGCGCCTTCGGTGCGTTCGGCGCCGTCATCGGCATCGCGGTCTCGGTCGGCCCGACCATCGGCGGACTCGCCATCGCGCTGGGCGGTGCGCAGGACGGCTGGCGGTGGATCTTCGCGATGAACGTGCCGCTCGGCATCATCGTCATCGCGCTCGCGATCTGGCTGCTGCCGTCGCTGCATCGCCGCAGCCGGAAGCCGCTCGAACTCGACCCCATCGGCGTCGCGCTGTTCGGCGTCGCCGTGCTCTCGCTGATGTGGCCGTTCCTGTTCACCACCGGATCGCCCGACGACAACCCGCTGCGGTGGGCGCTGCTGGTGGTCTTCGTGCTGTTCACCGCCGCGTTCGTGGTGTGGGAGCGGCGATACGAGGCATCCGGTCGTTCTCCGCTCGTTCCGCTGCGCCTGTTCCGGGTCTCGTCGTACCGCAACGGCACCCTGCTCGCCGTGGCGTACTTCGCCGCGATCCCCGCGATGTTCCTGCTCACGACACTGTTCCTGCAGCAGGGGCTCGGCCTCGAACCGGTGTTCGCCGGAATGGTGACGATCGGCTTCGCGCTCGCGAGCGCCGTGTCGTCGTGGATCGGCGGCAACCTCGTCGCGCGCATCGGGCGGCCGCTGGTCGTCTGGGGTCTCGTCGTGGTGCTCGCTTCGGCGGCGGGCCTCGTCGCGATCGCGCTGTGGGTGCCCCCGCCGTGGACTGCGTGGGTGATGGCGGTCGTGCTCACGATCGGCGGCGTCGGCGGCGGACTGGTCATCTCGCCGAACCAGACGCTCGCCCTCGCCGACATCCCGGTCAAGCGCGGCGGTCTGGCCGGCTCGGTCGGTCAGCTCGGCCAGCGCATCGGCACCGCGATCGGCACCGCGGTCGCGCTGTCGCTGTTCTACTCCACGATCTTCCGCGAGACGGGCAGCGCCTCCGACCTCGTGGTGTTCCACGACGCGTACGCCTTCGGCATGATCTCGGCGGCGCTGTTCCTCGCGCTCGCGTTCCTGGTGAGCCTCGTCGACCTCTCGTCGCGCCGCCGCCGCAGCTGACCCGGTCGTCAGTCGCGCCGCTCGCCGCGCTCGATGGTGCGCGCGCTCACCGCGATCGCCATGCGGCGGGGCACGATGCCCGCCATCTTCGCATTGAGCGCATTGCGCCATCCGGGGACGAAGCTCGGCGGGGGAGACGACCGGTCGAGCCGCGACAGGGTCGCACCGACCACCTGCCCGACGGTCATCTCGCGGATCGGTGCGTCGAACCGCTCACCCACCACGTCGAAGAACTCGGTGCGGGTCGCACCCGGGCTGACCGCCAGCACGCGCAGGTCGCTGTCGCGCACCTCGTGGCCGACCGCTTCGGTGAAGCTCAGCACGAACGCCTTCGACGCCCCGTAGACGGCCATGCCCGGGCTCGCCTGGTACGCCATGTTGCTGGCGACGTTCACGAGCGCGCCGCGACCGCCGAGCAGTTGCGGCAGCAGTTCGCGCGTCAGCGCCACCAGCGCGGTCACGTTGAGCTGGATCAGCCTCGCCGTCTCGTCGGCGTCCGAGTCGACGAACGCGCCGTGCATGCCGAAGCCCGCGTTGTTGACGAGGGTCGAGGGGCGGATGCCGCGGCCCTCGAGCTCGGCACGCAGCTGCGCTGCGGCATCCGGCAGCGTGAGGTCGAGCGCGATCGGCGTCGCCGTCACGCGGTGCGATGCCTCGAGTTCCGAGGCGAGGTCGCGCAGCCGCTCCTCGCGTCGGGCGACGAGCACGACGTCGGCGCCGCGCGCGGCCAGCCGGCGCGCGAACTCGGCGCCCAGACCCGAGCTCGCACCCGTGACGACGGCCGTGGTCCCGCGATACTCGATGGGGTCGCTCATGGCGGCACCCTATCGACCGCTCCCGCCCGTTTCCGGTCGCCGTGATGCGTCACCGTGGTTCTGATACCCTGGAATGTCACTTGTGTGGCTGTTCCGCCACGCCCGGGCTCCGCCCGCCGGCCGCGAACACACGGTGACGGCAAGACCACAATCCGACTGCTCCGGTTCGAGGCATCCCGTCGTGCATGCGCACGGGACCGCGATCCGGGGCCCGACACCCACAACCCATTAGGACAACCCACTACATGACTACCGCAACGACCGCCCCGGCCAAGCAGATCGCCATCAACGACATCGGCTCTGCTGAAGACTTCATGGCCGCGGTCGAGAAGACCCTCAAGTTCTTCAACGACGGCGACCTCATCGAAGGCACCGTGGTGAAGATCGACCGCGACGAGGTCCTCCTCGACGTCGGCTACAAGACCGAGGGCGTCATCCCCTCGCGCGAGCTCTCCATCAAGCACGACGTCGACCCCAACGAGGTCGTCGAGGTCGGCGACCACGTCGAGGCCCTCGTTCTCCAGAAGGAGGACAAGGAAGGCCGCCTCATCCTGTCGAAGAAGCGCGCCCAGTACGAGCGCGCGTGGGGCGACGTGGAGAAGATCAAGGAGAACGACGGCGTCGTGACCGGCTCGGTCATCGAGGTCGTCAAGGGTGGTCTCATCGTCGACATCGGCCTGCGCGGGTTCCTCCCCGCTTCGCTCATCGAGCTGCGCCGCGTCCGCGACCTCACCCCGTACCTGGGTCAGGAGCTCGAGGCGAAGATCCTCGAGCTCGACAAGAACCGCAACAACGTCGTGCTCTCGCGCCGCGCCCTGCTCGAGCAGACGCAGTCCGAGTCGCGCACGACGTTCCTCAACAACCTGCACAAGGGTCAGGTCCGCAAGGGCACCGTCTCGTCGATCGTCAACTTCGGCGCGTTCGTCGACCTCGGCGGCGTCGACGGCCTCGTGCACGTCTCCGAGCTGTCGTGGAAGCACATCGAGCACGCTTCCGAGGTCGTCGAGGTGGGCCAGGAGGTCACCGTCGAGATCCTCGAGGTCGACCTCGACCGCGAGCGCGTCTCGCTGTCGCTCAAGGCGACGCAGGAGGACCCGTGGCAGGTCTTCGCCCGCACCCACGCGATCGGTCAGGTCGCACCGGGCAAGGTCACCAAGCTCGTCCCGTTCGGCGCGTTCGTGCGCGTCGCGGACGGCATCGAGGGCCTCGTGCACATCTCCGAGCTGTCGGGCAAGCACGTCGAGCTCGCCGAGCAGGTCGTGTCGGTCGGCGAAGAGGTCTTCGTCAAGATCATCGACATCGACCTCGAGCGTCGCCGCATCTCGCTGTCGCTCAAGCAGGCGAACGAGTCGGTCGACATCCACGGCACCGAGTTCGACCCCGCCCTCTACGGCATGGTCACGGAGTACGACGAGAACGGGGAGTACAAGTACCCCGAGGGCTTCGACCCCGAGACCAACCAGTGGAAGGAAGGCTTCGACGAGCAGCGCGAGAAGTGGGAGCAGGAGTACGCCGCCGCGCACGCGCGCTGGGAGGCCCACAAGGCTCAGGTCGCCAAGGCCCTCGAGGCCGAGGCCAACGCGGCTGTCGCGGGAGTCGACGCGGGTTCGTCCTCGTACTCGTCCGACGCCGCCGGCGCGGGCACCCTGGCCGACGACGAGGCGCTCGCCGCTCTGCGCGAGAAGCTGTCGGGCCGCTGATCGGCTGATCGACCCTTTCGAGAGGGCCGGCTCCCCGCGCGGGGGCCGGCCCTCTCGGCATCTGCGGCGGCGTCCCGCGGTGCGGGAGCCCCCGTGTCGGCGGGGGAGCGTACGGTCGACGCGTGAGCGACGGATGCCTCGCGGCGGATGCCGGATGCCGCGGACCGATCCCCGACGATGCGCCGGTGCGCCTGTGCGCCGGCCACCTCGCGGCGGTCGCCGAGTGGCAGGCCGACCACGACGGCGCCGTCGACCTGCTGCCCATGCCGTGCCGCGTGTGCGGCTCACGGCTCGGCGTGCGGTTCCCGAGCGGGTGGATGTGCGCGGTGTGCGAGTGGGCGATCGCCGAGGTGCCGGACGGCGAGCTGCCGCCGCCGCGGCTCGACGTCGTCTACTACCTGCGGTACGCCGACCGTGTGAAGATCGGCACGACCGCGAACCCCCGGCAGCGGCTCGCGGCGATCCGGCACGACGAGCTGCTGGCGTTCGAACGGGGCGATCGCCTCGTCGAGGCGCGTCGTCACGCGCAGTTCGGCGAGCTGCGGCATCCTCGCACGGAGTGGTTCCGGTACGGCGACGCGCTGCGCCGACACGTCGAGGTGCTCCGGGCCGGCGTCGACGACCCGTGGCGCCTGCACCGCCGCTGGCGCAGCGAGCTGCTCGCTGTGCAGGGCTGAGCGCGTCGCCCGACCCGATTGGGCTAACGTCGCCATATGGCGGTGGCACGACCGGAGCGGGCGCGCCCGCTCGCGACGGCGCGCAACACGATCGTCTGGGTGGGCGATGTCATCGTCGACCGTGCCCGCGAGCGCACCGCGGCCCTGAACCAGCTGCTGCTCGCGGCCGTCGTCTACTCGCTCGCGGTCCTCGTGGCCGTGGGGCCGTTCGCGGGCGAGACCGCGCTGTTCTTCGCCGGCGTGGTCGTCGTGAGCATCGTGACCGGCGCGACGCTCGTCATCCCGTGGAACCGGCTCGCCTTCGGGTGGGTCGCGGTCGTCCCTGCGGCCGACATGGTCGCGATCACGATGATGCAGCTGTCGAGCCCGACGTCGGCGCTCGGGCTGCTGTGGATCTTCCCCGCCATGTGGCTGGCCGCCGGCTTCGGCCTGCTGGGGCTGTTCACGGTGATGGTGGCGGATGCCGGGCTGCTGGGCATGCTCGTCGCGGTGAACGATCAGCAGGTGACGTTCGCGACGTACCTGCTGCCGCTGGTGGTCTTCGCGGTCGCGGCGACCAGCTTCCTCACGGCCCGTCGATCCGACGCGCAGCGCACGCTGCTCGCGAAGCAGGCGCGGCTGCTCGGCAGCGTGCTGCAGCGCAGCCGCCGTCAGGAGCAGGAGCTGACCGAGGTGCTCGACGCCGTCGACTTCGGCGTCATCCGCATCGCCCCCGACGGCACCGTCGCCATCACGAACGAGGCTCACGGGCGATTGCAGCAGGCCGGTCGCGACGACGAGGCCGAGAACCCGGCCTACCGCGACGACGGCGTGACGCCGCTGCCGCGCGACGA
>JAUHVN010000542.1 GCA_030425055.1 Actinomycetes bacterium
GCGGCGCTCGCGCACCCGCATGTTGATGACGATCGGCGAGCCCTCGAAGCCGAACAGCTCGCGCAGCCGTCGCTGGATGAACCGGCGGTAGCCGGGGTCGAGGAAGCCGGTCGTGAACAGCACGAACGTCGGCGGACGAGTCGAGGCCTGCGTGCCGAACAGGATGCGGGGCTGCTTGCCCCCGCGCACCGGATGCGGGTGCTCGGCGACGAGCTCGGAGAGGAACGCGTTGAACTTGCCGGTCGGGATGCGCTGATCCCACGACGTCAGGGCGGTCTCGAGCGCCGGGACGAGCTTGTCGAGGTGTCGCCCGGTGCGCGCCGAGATGTTGACGCGCGGCGCCCACGCGACGTGTGCGAGATCCTGCTCGATCTCGCGCTCGAGGTACCGTCGCCGGTCGATGTTCTCCATGTCGTCGTCGAACAGGCGGTCCCACTTGTTGTACGCGAGCACGAGCGCGCGCCCCGACTCGAGGACGAGGTCGATGATGCGCACGTCCTGCTCGCTGATCGGCTCCGACACGTCGAGCACGACGACGGCGACCTCGGCCTTCTCGAGCGCGGCCGACGTGCGCAGCGACGCGTAGAAGTCGGCGCCCTGCTGCAGGTGCACGCGACGACGGATGCCGGCGGTGTCGACCAGACGCCACAGCTTGCCCCCGAGCTCGATGATCTCGTCGACCGGATCGCGCGTCGTTCCGGCCAGCTCGTTGACGACGACGCGCTCCTCGCCCGCAGCCTTGTTCAGCAGCGACGACTTGCCGACGTTCGGGCGCCCGAGGATCGCGACGCGGCGGGGTCCGCCGATCTCGCTCTTGGCGACGGCCGACACCTCGGGCAGAACCTTCATGATCTCGTCGAGCAGATCGGCGACGCCGCGACCGTGGATGGCCGAGACCGGATGCGGCTCGCCCAGACCCAGGTTCCACAGCGCAGCAGCCTCGGGCTCGTGGCGCGCGTCGTCGACCTTGTTCGCGACGAGGAAGACCGGCTTGCCGCTCTTGCGCAGCAGGCGCACCACCTGCTCGTCGGTCGAGGTGGCGCCGACCATCGCGTCGACGACGAACAGCACGACGTCGGACAGATCGATCGCGACCTCGGCCTGCGCGGCGACCGAACGGTCGATGCCGCGGGCATCCGGCTCCCACCCGCCGGTGTCGACCAGCGAGAAGCGGCGGCCGACCCACTCGGCCTTGTAGGTCACGCGGTCGCGCGTGACGCCCGGGGTGTCTTCGACGACGGCCTCGCGGCGGCCGAGGATGCGGTTCACGAGGGCGGACTTGCCCACGTTGGGGCGGCCGACGATCGCGACCACCGGCAGTGCGGGCAGCACCTCGACGCCCTCGCCGGCGGCGGTGATGCCGGCGAGCAGCGCGGCGTCTTCGTCGTCGAGGTCGTAGTCGGCCAGGCTCGACCGCAGCGCCTCGGCGCGCTGGTCGGCCAGCCCCTCGTCGAGGGCGGCCATCGTCTCGGCGAGCCGGTCGGGCGCACCTTCGTAGTCGTCGTCGCGGTCGTCAGCGGCCATGGCCGGTCCTTTCGGTCGCGGGAGCCCCGGGGGCGCCGGAGGCGGCGGAAGCGCCGGATGCCTG
>JAUHVN010000543.1 GCA_030425055.1 Actinomycetes bacterium
ATCACACAGTGAAGATCGTCATGACCCTGATGGTCCGCGACGAAGCGGACGTCATCGGTGCCATGTTGCAGCACCATCGCGCGCAGGGCATCGACCACGTGCTCGTCACCGACAACGGATCGGTCGACGACACTCCCGCCATCCTCGAGGAGTTCGCCCGCGACGGATTCGCCACCGTCTGGCACGACCCCGTCCACCGCAAGCAGCAGTACACGACGGTCACGCGCATGGCCCGGTACGCCGCCACCGAACTCGACGCGGACTGGGTCGTCAACGCCGACGCCGACGAATTCTGGGTGACGCGGACGCCCGGATCGACGGTGCGTGACGCCCTCGCCGCCGTCGCCGAAGATGTGTCGAGCCTGTTGGTGCCCGTCGTGAACCTCACCGGCGAGCCGGCGCGAGACGGGAGCGGGCTGGGTCGTCTCATCTACCGTGACGAGCGCTCCGACCTCGAGATCAATGCCGCAGGAATCCCGTTCCACCCGACAGCCGACACCGTTCACCGTGCGCATCCCGGCGTCGAGGTGAGCCAGGGCAACCATGTGGCGACCGCTGCGGGATGGGGCGACCCCGAAACCGCCGCCGACCTCGAAGTGCTGCACCTGCCGTGGCGGTCGTGGCGTCAATACGAGCACAAGGTCCGGGTCTCGGGCGAGGCGTACCTCGCCAATCCCGAACTCGCCCCCAGCCCTCGTCACCATGGCATGCAGGACTTCCGGCGGCTGCAGGGCGGGCGGCTCGAGATGACGTACGTGGCGAAGCATCCCACCCCTGGCGAGCTCACGGCGCAGTCCGCGTCGGGCGCGCTCGTCCGCGACGACCGACTGGCGGCGCTCGACGGCGCCGGCTATGCGGGCCGTGTCCCCGACGATCTCTATGGCGCCGACGAACAGAAGCGTCTCGCCGCGATCGGGCGCGCACTCACCGGCCTGGAGGCCGAGTACGAGCCGATCGTCCACGAGTTGCGGACGACGAACGCGCAGCTGCTGGGGGACCGCAACCGCCTCGAGGGTGAGGTCGCGCACCTGCACGAGCTGCTCGCAGAGCTGGAGGGATACCGCAACCGCAGGGTCGTGAAGGCGGCCGACGCCGTGGGACGACAGCTGCGCCGCATTCAAGGCGGGCGGGACCGGGCCCCGGCTGCGGATAGCTAGAATCCTTTGGTGACCAACAGCTCTGCCGCGGCCCGGCGCTTCGAGCGTCTCGCGGAGACGCCGCTGCGCGCCGTCGGCCCGGCGCGCGGGTTCGGGATCCGAAGTCTGATCGCCTCGTTACGCGATCTGGGTTCGCATCGCGAGATGCTCGGGCTGCTCGTGCGTCGCGACCTCAAGGCGAAGTACAAGGACTCGGCGCTGGGCCTGTTCTGGTCGCTGGCGCGACCGCTCATGCAGCTCGCGATCTACTTCGTCGTGGTCGGCAACTTCCTCGGCGCCGCGCGCGGCATCCCCGACTTCGCGGTGTACATCTTCTCGGGCCTCGTCGCGGTGGGCCTGTTCACCGAGATCGTCGTCGGTGCCACGGGCTCGATCCTGTCGAATTCCGGCCTCGTCAAGAAGGTGTACGT
>JAUHVN010000094.1 GCA_030425055.1 Actinomycetes bacterium
ACCCCGAGGATCTGCAGGTCGACGCCGCCCGCGGCCTCGATCGCCCGCTCGTAGTCGTCGCCGGCATGCTCGATGCCGTCGAGCGATCCGTCGGGCACGTGGATCAGTTCCGGATCGAGCCCGAGCGGCTCGACGACCTCGCGGTGGATCACCGACCGGTAGCTCTCGGGGTGTCCCGGGGCGATGCCGACGTACTCGTCGAGGGCGAAGCCGCGCACGCGCGACACGTCGACGCCCGCCAGCCGCGGGCGCAGCGCCTCGTACACGGGCAGCGGGGTCGAGCCGGTCGCGAGTCCGAGCACGGCGTCGGGACGCGCGCGCACGAGCCGCACGATCTCGTCGGCGACGAGGCTGCCGGCGGTCGCGGCATCCGGCACGATGACGATCTCAGCCACGGGCCAGCGCCTCCTCGGGGTCGCGGGCGACGCCGACGAGCGCCGCGCCGACGGCCGCGGCGGGCGACCCCGCCGGCAGCAGCTGCACACGCTCGTCGAGGCGCAGCGAGCGCATGAACGCGGATGCCTCGGCGCTGGCGGCGAGCTCGGCCGCCACGTCGCCGGTGAGGCGATCCCCGAGGTTCGTGAGTCCACCGCCGAGCACGACGCGATCGACGTCGGCGGTCAGGACGAGCACGCGGACGGCCGCGGCGACGCCGTGCGCGATCCCGGCGCGCAGCTCCATCGCGAGCGGGTCGCCCACGTCGGCGGCGTCGAACACGTCGGCGACCGGGTGCAGCCCCGCGCGCCCCCAGCGCTGCGCGACGGCGCCGCCGCCGGCGAACGCCTCGATGCAGCCGTGCTGGCCGCACCGGCAGAGGGGTCCCGCGGGGTCGACGCCCAGATGGCCGATCTCGCCGGCCGTTCCGCGGTCGCCGCGCCACACGGCGCCGTCGACGACGATCCCCGCCGCGATGCCGGTGCCGAGGTTGAGGTAGGCCATCGACCCGGTCGACGACGCGTGCAGGGCGTAGGCGCCGAGCGCCGCCGCCTTGACGTCGTTCTCGACGCGCACCGGCACGCCGAGCAGCGGTGAGACGGCGGCGGCGAGGTCGACCTCGTCGACGCCGAGGTTCACGGCGTGCACGACCCGGCCCGTGGCATCCACCTGTCCCGGGATGCCGATTCCGACCGAGGCGATGTCGTCCGCGGCGACGCCGGCGTCGGCGCGCACCGCGCCGACCGCGTCGACGACCGTCTGAACGACAGCATCCGCGCCCCAACCGGTGGCCCGCCGCACGCGGGCGACGACGGAGCCCGTGGCATCCACCGCGACCGCGTCGGTCTTGGTGCCGCCGATGTCCAGCCCGATCCTCATCGGCCGTCCTCCCCTCGGGAGGCGGCTGCGTGTCCTGCGCGCATCAGCCCTTGACCGCCCCCGCCACGAGGCCTCCGGTCATGCGGCCCTGGACGATCAGGAAGAAGATGATGACGGGCAGCGCGATGAGCGTCGAGCCCGCCATGACCGCACCCCAGTTCACGGCGCCGCCGACCGACGACGACTGGAAGGCGTTGAGCCACGGCATGAGGGTGAGGTTGTAGCCCTTCATGAGCAGCAGCGCCATCGTGAACTCGTTCCACGCCTGGATGAAGGCGAAGATCCCGGTCGCGACGAGTCCCGGTGCCAACAGCGGGAAGGTGACCCGCCAGAAGGCCTGCGACTTCGTGCAGCCGTCGATCATCGCGGCCTCTTCGAGGTCGGCGGGGACGCCGGCCACGAACCCGCGCAGGGTCCAGATCGTGAAGGGGATGACGGCGGCGGTGTAGACGATGCCCAGGCCCAGCAGCGTGTTGATCAGACGCCAGTCGTCGATCATCCCGTAGATCGTGAACATCATCGCCTCGCCCGGGATCATCTGCACGACGAGCACCGAGACGATGAACGCACGGCGGCCCTTGAAGCGGAACCGCGCGACGGCGACCGAGGCGAGGAACGCGAACAGCAGCGTCGCGATCAGCACGCCGGCGGTGACCGTCACGGTCGCGCCGAGGGCGTGCGGGAAGTCGGTCTGGCCGGGGGCGGCCTCGCGGTTCCACGCGGTGAGGTAGTTCGCGAAAGTGAAGTCGAGCGGGAAGAAGCTCGGGTTGCGGCTGACGATGTCGCTGTTGGGGGTGAACGACATGTTCACCATCCAGTAGACGGGGAACACGCTCATCGCGAAGACGATCGCGGCCGCGACGTTCAGCAGCGTGCGCGTCATGACCCGGCGCGGCGACGGCCGACGCGCCTGGATGCTGCGCCCCTTCGGCGCGTTCGGACGCCCGCCCTCGCCGAGGACGTCCTCGACGCCGAGCGTGCCGAGTTCGGTGGCCGCGTTGACCTGGGTGCTCACAGCTCCTCCTCCTTGAGCGTGGTGCGGACGTATCCCCACGAGAGGACGAGCAGCAGGATCACCATGGTGACCCCGATCGCCGCGGTGGCGCCGAACTCTCCGACGCCCTGACGGAACAGATAGGTGCCGAGCACGTTCGTCTCGGATGCCAGGCCACCGCGGCTCTGCAGCGCGTAGACCTGGGTGAAGATGCGCAGGTTCCAGATGATCTGCAGCACGAGGACGACCGTGAGGACGCTCCGCAGGTACGGCATGACCACGAGGCGGAACCGCTGGAACCCGGTCGCACCGTCGAGCGACGCCGCCTCGAGCACCTCGCCGGGCACCTGGCCGAGCGCGGCGTAGGTCGTGAAGGCGACGAACGGCACCGACTGCCACACGATGATGATCGTGAGCACGAAGTAGAACGACCACGGGTTCAGCAGCCACGAGTGGTTCGTCCAGTCGCTCGTGCCGGTGAGGGCGTTGAGGGTCCAGTTCACGACGCCGTACTCGGTGTCGAAGATCCAGCCCCACACGACGGTCGCCGTCAGGGGCGGCATCGCCCAGGCCAGCAGCAGACCGATCGAGACGACGATGCGCCACGCGCGGCCCAGGCGCGTCATCAACACGGCGACGACGACGCCGAACGACATGTTGAGCACGGTGAGCACGACCATGAGGCCGAGGCTGCGCATGAGCACGGCCGGGAAGTCGGACTGCGTGAACAGGTCGATGTAGTTCTCGAAGCCCACGAACTCGGGCCACGTGCCCAGCACCTTGTTCTTCACCGTGTAGTCGGTGAAGGACTGGATCAGCATGAGCACGGCCGGGTACCCGACCATGACGCCGAGGATGATCAGCGACGGGGCGAGCAGAGCAGCGGCGCCGCGCGCCTCGCGCCGGGCGCGGCGCTTCTCGCGGCTGGGGCCGTTCGTGCCGCCGGTCTCTGCGGCGACGGGTGTCGCGGTGATGGTCATGTCAACTCCTCTCGGAGGAAAGGCGGGCGCGCGAAGGCGTACCGCAGGGGTGGAAGCTCGGTGACGACGGACCGGTCGCCGGGTCAGGCGCAGGGCTCCTGCCCTGAGTCTGGCCGAGGGATCGGTCCCGGGCGAGGGGTTCCGGGGCGAGCCGGAACCCCTCGCGGGGGGGGATCAGCTGTTGAGGATCGCTTCGATCTGCTCGTCGAGCTGCGCGGCGATCTCAGCCACATTGCCGCCCTCGGCGATCTTCACGAGCGCGTCGGGGATGATCTGAGCCGCCTCGACCTCGGCCCAGTTCGGGCTGGTCGGGGTGAACTTCGAGTTCGCCAGCGCCTCGGCCTGGGCCTTGGCGACGGGGGTGTCGGGCAGGTACTGCGCGGCCGAGACGATTCCCGGGGTCAGACCCTGCTCGGCGAGGAGCTTCTGGTAGCCCTCCGACAGCATGATCGTCAGCGCGGCCTTGGCCTTCTCGGGCGCCTCGCTCTTGGTGGCGACGGCGATGTTCGAGCCACCCGCGAAGATCGGGGCGGTCTCACCGGCGCTCATGCCCGGCAGCGCGAACGCGCCGAGGTCCTTGGCGTAGGTGTCGGGGCAGCCTTCCTCGACCTCTTCGCCGGCATCCGCGTCACCCCACGGCCAGGCGCCGGTCAGGTTGCCCGCGGCCCACGCGGGGCTCGAGATGAAGCCGGCCTCGCCGTCGCAGAACGCGATGTTGGCCTGCAGCTCGTTGCCGTCGGCAGGAGCGATGGTGGCGTTCTCGTACACGTCCTGGAGCTGCTCGAGGCCCGCGAGGCTCTCGGGGCTCGAGAACTGCGCGTCCCACGTGTCGCCGTCCTGGACGGCGATCTCGCCGCCGTGCGCCCAGACGTAGGGAAGGGCGTTGTACCAGTCCTTGCCCGGGGCGTAGATGCCCGAGACCGTGTCGGTGGTCATCGCGACGCCCTCGGCGACGTAGTCGTCGAGCGTGGCGGGCACCTCGTCCACCATCATCGGGCTGTAGAACACGACGCGGCCGCCGGCGTAGTAGGGCGCCGCGTACAGCGAACCGTCGTACGTGCCGGCCTCGACGAGGCCGCCCAGCAGGTCGTCACCACCGAGGTCGCCCTCGATGTCGCTGATGTCGAGGAACAGGCCGGCGTCGGCGAAGCCGAGGGCCTGGGTGTTGCCGACCTCGACGACGTCGGGGGCGTCGTTCGACGAGAGCGCCGCGGTGTACGTGTCCGACACGTCCGCCCAGGTCTTCTCCTCGATCGTGAGGGTCCAGCCCTCGTTCTCGTCCTCGAACGTCTCCTTCAGGTAGTCGCGCGCGGTCTGCGGGGTGTCGGCGCCGACCAACCACACCGTCAGGTCGCCGGTCTCCGGCTCGACGGGGGCCGCGCTGCCGCCACCGGCGCATCCTGCGAGCGCCACTGCGGACGCACCGAGCAGAGCGACTGCTCCGAGCTTCTTGTTCATGGTGCCTTCCTTGTTGTTTCTCTTGGTGTTTCAAATGGGCCGGGTGACCCATCCAGGGGGGGAATTGCGGGTGCGCTACGACACCCCGAGTTGTCCGGACAGGACCATGACGGCCGCGCCGCGCAGGACGATGTCCTGGCCTTGCTCCGTCATCCGCACGCGCACGCCGTCGTGGAACTGTGCGAGCGTCCGTGTGCGCAGGGTCTCGACGGTCTGCTCCGCGAGCGGGCCGTCGAGAAGTTCGGTGGGGCCGGAGAGCACGATCTCCGACAGGTCGAGCACGCCCACGACCGGGGCGAGGGCGATGCCGAGGCGCTCCCCCGCGTCGCGCAGCACGCCGTCGCGGTCCGCGGCGGGAGCCTGCGCGAGCCGCTCGGTCAGCGCGGGTACGGCCAGCCAGGCTTCGAGGCATCCGATCTTCCCGCAGGCGCACTGCGGTCCACCGTCGGTGCCGACACTGACGTGGCCGATCTCACCCGCGGCGAAGCGGCCGCCACGCAGCGGCTGACCGCCGGCGAGCAGGCCCGAGCCGACACCGCGGCCGACCTTGACCAGCAGCACGTCGTCGCCCGAGCCTCCGAAGGTGTACTCGGCGAGCACGGCGGCGTTCGCGTCGTTCGCGACGAGGACCGGCAGGTCGAGCGCGTCCTGCAGCGCGGTCTCGAGGTCGAAGCCGGCCCAGCCGAAGTTCGGTGCGCTGAGGATGACCCCGTGGTCGTCGACCACGCCGGGGCTGCCGACACCGATGCCCAGCACGGGGGCGTGCGCGTCGGCGACGAGTGCGCGGGCGAGCTCGACCACGGTCGCGACGACCCGGTCGGCCTCGGGCAGCGGCACCTTGCGGCGCGCCACGATCTCGCCGTCGAGCGTCAGCACGGCCCCGATGAAGACATCGCTGCCCGACAGGTCGATGCCGACGATGCGGTGGCCGTCGCGGTCGAGGTCGACGAGGATCGCGGGCTTGCCGGGTCCGGCCGACTCGCGCAGGCCCTTCTCGATGACGAATCCGTCGGCGATCAGGTCGGCGACGAGGTCCGAGATCGTGACGCGCGTCAGACCGGTCTCTCGCGAGAGGTCGGCGCGGCTCATCGCCCCCTGGTGGAAGAGGGTCTGCAGCACGAGCGAGCGGTTGTGCGCACGGGCGTGCTCGGGAAGCACCTTGACGCCGGGGCGACGGCTGCGGCCGTTCGCGGCCGGGCGGCCGTTGGGGGTGTGCGGCGGCTCGAGAGTGGAAGAGCCCCGCTGCGCTTCCTGTGCAGACATGTTTGTTAGTAGACCTTACGAACAAACAATCCGCAATCCGGAGGCGACGGTTTGAACGGGGTGTTTACAAAACTGTTACATTCACCGGACGTTCATCCACGTCGACGCCCGCGCACGCATATGCACGCACGAGCACACCCGTCCTTTACCATGGAACGACGAGGACCGATTGCCAGGGGGTGTGGCGGCGTGACTGATCTTGCGACCAAGCCGAGTGTCGACGACGTCGATGGTGTCACACCGGATGACGGTGCGCCCACGGCGCCCCTCTCCGGCCCCTCCCCCTCCGACACCGTCCCGGGCGAACCGGCCTACCAGTGGGCGCCGGCCGAACCGGCACCGCGCAAGCGCCGCACCGGCCTGTGGATCGGCCTCGGCGCCGGCGCCGCCGCCATCGCACTCGTGGCATCCTCGCTCGTCCTCATCGCGCCCGGCACCAGCGTCGCGGGCGTGGGCGTCGGCTTCATGACGCAGGGCGCCGCCGCCGACGCCATCGACGCCCAGCTCGCCGACACGACGATCGTCCTCGCCGGCGCGGGTGGCGAGGCCGAGGTCACCGGCGCCGATCTCGGAGCATCCGTCGACTCGGCGGCCCTGGCCGAAGAGGCCTTCGCGACGTATCCGATGTGGAACGTCACGCAGTGGTTCCCGCAGCCCGTCGAAGCCGAGGTGGCCATCGACGCCGAGGCGGCGACCGCCGCGCTGCGCGCCGCGGCCCCGGCGGTGTACGTCGACCCGGTCGACGCGACGATCGCCTTCGACGACGCCAGCGAGTCTTACGTCGTGACCGCCGGCATCGACGGTGCGGGCATCGACGTCGAGGCCGTGCGCGCCGCCCTGCAGTCCGCCTTCATCGCGGGCGAGAGCACCGTCACCATCGACCCGGTCACCGCCGCCGTCGCGCCCGAGACGCAGACGTACGTCGCGGATGCGACCGCCGAGCGCCTCAACCGCGCCCTCGACACCGTCGGCTTCTACGTCGGATCCGAGCGGGTCGTCCCGGTCGACCGCGCGGTCGCGGCATCCTGGATCACGCTCGGGGACGGACCTCGCGGCACCTTCTCGGTCGACGTCGACAGCGCCGCGATCCAGTCTGTCGTCGACGGTCTGCCGAAGGCGGTCAACCGCGACGCCGTCAACGCCTCGGTCATCACCGACACCGACGGCGGCGTGCTGCAGACCCTCACCGCCGGCGTCGAGGGGCGTGAGCTCGGCGACACCAGCGGCATCGCCGACGCGTTCGCCGCGCAGCTCGCCTCGGCCGACGCCGTCTACGAACTGCCGGTGAAGAGCACCGAGTTCACGACGAGTGCGACCACGCGCCGGCTCGAGGTCGACCTCGGCGAGCAGCGCGTCTACTTCTTCGAGAACGGCAAGCTCGTCAGCTCGTCGCTCGTCGCGTCGGGCCTGCCCGAGACCCCCACCGCCACCGGCTCGTTCCGCATCTTCGCCAAGGTGCCGATGCAGGACATGGGATGCTTCCCCGGCGCACCGTACTGCGCGAAGGACATCCCGTGGGTCTCGTACTTCCACGGCGACATGGCCTTCCACGGTGCGGACTACCTCGACAGCTTCGGCGCGCCGCGCAGTCACGGATGCGTGAACCTGCCCGTCAGCGTCGCCAAGCAGATCTACGACTGGGCGCCGATCGGCACCGAGGTGTGGGTCCACAACTGACCCCCGCGGTCGCCGCTAACCTGGGGTCGTGCCGCGCTTCGATCTGAGCCTCCCCGACCTGCAGTCCTACCGCCCCGACGTCGCCGAGCCCGACGACTTCGACGCGTTCTGGACGTCGACGATCGCCGAGGCGCGCGCGCTCGGCGGCGAGACGACCGTCGCGCCGGTCGACACCCCGCTGCGGACGGTCGACGTGTTCGACGTCACGTTCCCCGGTTTCGCGGGCGACCCGATCCGCGGCTGGCTGTCCGTCCCCCGAGGAGCGGATGCCGCACTGCCGGCCGTCGTCGAGTACGTCGGCTACGGCGGCGGGCGAGGCCTGCCCCACGAGCGGCTGCCGTGGGTGTCGGCGGGCTACGCGCACCTGCTGATGGACACGCGCGGTCAGGGCTCGCGCTGGGGTGCGGGCGGTCAGACGCCGGATCCCCACGGCGCCGGACCCGCCTCGCCCGGTTTCATGACGCGCGGCATCGACGACCCCGCCGACTACTACTACCGCCGCGTCTTCACCGACGCGGTGCGCGCGGTCGACGCCGTGCGGGCGCTCCCGCAGGTCGACGCCTCTCGCGTCGCGGTCGCCGGCGGCAGCCAGGGCGGCGGGATCGCCCTCGCGGCGGGTGCGCTGTGCGACGACCTCGTCGCGGTGATGCCCGACGTGCCGTTCCTGTGCCACTTCGAGCGCGCGGTGGGGCTGACCGACCGCGACCCGTACCAGGAGATCGTCGCGTACCTGTCGGTCCACCGCGCGGCTCCCGCGCGGGTCTTCGAGACGCTGTCGTACTTCGACGGCGTCAACATGGCCAAGCGCGCCACCGCCCCGGGCCTGTTCTCGGTCGCCCTCATGGACTTCACGTGCCCGCCCTCGACGGTGTACGCGGCCTACAACCACTACGCGGCCGAGCACGACATCCGCGTCTACTCGTTCAACGACCACGAGGGCGGTGCCGCGCACCAGTGGCCCGAGCAGGCCGCCTTCCTCGCGGCCCGCGTCTGAGGCATCCGCCCGACGCCCGCACACCCTTGCCCAGATCAGGTGATCCGGCCGAGGCAGGCCGATCGGGGTCCTCTCCGGCCTGTTCCCGCCGGATCACCTGATCTCGCGCGACGGCCGGTCAGCCCTCGGCGCTGCCGACGAGCGCGCGCAGAGCGTGCCCGCCGCCGAGCCCGGGCAGCAGTGCCGCTCCGTCGACGCCCGTTCCGCGCGCCGCCGACATGACGACGCTCGGTCGCAGGTCGCGGATGCGCTCGTCGAACCTCGCTCGCACCACCGTCGAGCCGAAGACCCCGCCGATGGCGCCGACGTGCGGCGTGCACCCGCCCCGGATCCGACTGCAGCTCGATGTACGCGCCGGACGGGTCGGGCCAGCGGTCGCGCAGACGGTCGAGCAGCGGCGTCGACGGCCCGCGGCCGTCGTAGGCCCGCATCGCGGCATCCAGCCCCTCGCGGCCGATCCAGTAGCCGCTGCCGGCGTCGCCCATG
>JAUHVN010000095.1 GCA_030425055.1 Actinomycetes bacterium
GCTGGCCGTGATGTACGTCACGATGGCCGTCAGCGTGATCGAGCGAACCGGTGAACTGGCCACGCTGCGCGCCGCCGGGGCACCGCACCGCAAGGTCGCCGGCGCGATCGCGCTCGAGAACATGATTGCGACACTGCTGGCGATCCCGGTCGGCCTCGCGCTCGGGGTGTGGGGCGCGTCCGCGTTCCTGGAGTCGTTCAACGACGACCTGTTCACGCTCGCCCTGCGGTGGCCGTGGTGGACGCTTCCCGCCGCGGCGGTCGGCGTGCTGCTGGCGGCGCTCATCTCGCAGTGGCCGGCGTCGCGTCAGATCAAGCGGATCGACATCGCGAAGGTCGTGCGCGAGCGCGCGGGGTAGCAGCGCGAGGACGCCGCGGCCGAGACCGCGGCGTCCCCGATCCGCCTACTGCCCGCCCTCGGTGAGCACGACGTCGATCGGCGTGTAGACGCCGTCGACGACGATGCCCTCTTCGGCGAGCTCCGACAGCGCCTGCTCGATGTACTCGTTCGAGTACGCCGAGGCGGGCGGCTCGGCCGTGATGAGCTCGAGGCCGTCCTGGTTCACCGCCGACAGCGCGCCGGCGACGGTCTTGTCCCAGGCCGCCGAGTCGATCACGCCGAACTCGCCGCCGGCCCAGATGAGCTTGTTGACCTCGTTCATCTGCCACAACTGGTGTGTGGGGCCGACCGGGAAGGCGGCCTCGGCGTTGATCGCGGCGTCGTAGGTGATCTGCGCCGCCTCTTCGGGATTGTCGCGCGCGAAGATCCAGCCCTTCGTGACGGCCTTGAGGAACCGCACCGCCGCGTCGGCGTACGCAGGGTCGTCGGCGAGGCGCTGCGTGTCGGCCCAGATGGCGTCCTGCAGCATCGCGCCCTCGGTCTCCTCGTACGAGACGACGTTGAAGTCCTCGGGCTGGTACAGCTCACCGGTGTCGGGGTTGACGACCTCGAGGATCTGCGCCCACTCGTTGTAGGTCATCGCCTGGGCGGCGTCGACGTCGCGGTCGAGCAGGGCGTTCATCGAGAAGTCCTGCGTCGTGATCGACACGGTCGTCGAGTCGAGACCCTCGGCGGCCATCGCCGCGAAGATCTCCCACTCGTTGCCGAAGCCCCACGAGCCGATGCGCTTGCCCTCGAAGTCGGCGACCGACGTGATGTCGTCCTCGGCCCACGAGACCTGCAGGGTGCCCGAGGTCTGGTAGACCTGCGCGATGTCGGTGAGCTCGACGCCCGTGGCCTCGAGGGTCCCCAGCACCTTGGGCACCCACGCGATGGCGAAGTCGACGTCGCCCGCCACGAGGGCGTCCTGCGGAACGATGTCGCCGCCGGAGGGGACGATCTCGACCTCGTCGAAGCCCTCCTCTTCGAAGTAGCCCTGGTCGAGGGCGACGTAGTAGCCGGCGAACTGGGCCTGCGGCAGCCACTGCAGCTGCAGGCTGACCGAGGTGAGCGGCTCGAACTCGCCCGAGTCCGCATCGGTCGTCGCCGGGTCGGGCGACGAGGACGAACAGGCGGCCAGGGCGAGCGCCGCGACGGTCGTGAGTGACGCGGCGGCCAGGCCGCGCCGGAGTGTGACTCTCATGCTGTTCCTTTCGATGTGATGGTGCAGGTGCGGTGCCGGTCAGGGTGCCGGCGATCTCCTGGTCACGAGGCGCTCGAGCAGCGCGGTGACGAGGAAGAAGACGAGCCCGATGATCACGCCGCCCGCGACGTAGGCCCACGCGAGCGCGGCGCGGCCCGATTTGGCGTAGGTGGCGATCGCGGTGCCGATGCCGTCGGCCGGGCCCCCGAAGTACTCGGCCACCAGCGCGGCGATCACGGCGAGCGAGCTCGCGATGCGCAGGCCCGTGAGCAGGTAGGGCAGAGCGGTGGGCAGCGTGAGGTAGCGGAAGGTCTGCCCCGGTGTCGCCGCCGAGGCGCGCAGCACGTCGCGATGAACGGCGCGGGTCTGCCTGAGCCCGCGCAGCACGTTGACGAACACCGGGATGAACGCCGCGATCGTGGCGACCGCCTGCCGGCCGAACTGGCTCGAGGCGCCGAACATCGTGTTGAGGATCGGAGTGATCGCGACGATCGGAATGACAGCGAGCGCCGCGACCAGGGGAGCCAGCATCCCGTCGATCGGCTTCGCCGTCGCCGCGAGTCCCGCGAGGGCGACAGCCAGCAGCGAGCCGAAGATCAGCCCCACGAGCGCGTTCGTCGCGGTGACCAGCATGTCCTCGAAGATGATGTCCCACCGGGCTACGAACTCCTCGGCGACCGCGAAGGGGCTCGGCAGGCCGAGCGGCGCGGTGCCGATCACGTCGACGTAGAGCACCCACAGCGCGAAGCCGATGACGCCGACGCCGAGCGGCGCGGCCACGCGCACCCACGACGGCAGCGTTCGGCTGGCGGGCGGGGGAGTGGTCGTCGCGGCCATCAGCGTTCGTCCGCCCGGTCGAGGCGGCGGCCGTGCAGCGCCTCGCGCACGGCGGTGACCCGGTCGAAGTACTCCGGCGCTTCGCGCAGCTGCTCGTCGCGCGCGGCGGTGAACCCGGTCGCGATGACGTCGGTGATCCGCCCCGGGCGCGGGCTCATCACGACGACGCGGTCCGAGAGGAAGACCGCCTCGGGGATCGAGTGGGTGACGAAGACGACGGCCGCACCCGTCTCGCCCGCGATGCGGGTGAGCTCGGACTGCAGGTACTCGCGGGTCATCTCGTCGAGCGCGCCGAACGGCTCGTCCATCAGCAGCAGGCGCGGGCGGGATGCCAGTGCCCGCGCGATCGCGACGCGCTGCTGCATACCGCCCGACAGCTGGTCGGGGTAGCGGTCCTGGAATTCGCCCAGCCCCACGAGCTCGACGAGCTCGCCCACGCGGGTCGCGCGCTCGGTGCGCGACGAGCCGTGCAGCTCCAGCGGCAGCGCGATGTTCGCGGCGACCGTGCGCCACGGCAGCAGCCCCGCCTGCTGGAAGGCGATGCCGTAGTCCTGGTCGGCGCGCGCCCGGGGGGCGGGCTTGCCGAAGATCTCGAGGTCGCCGGACGTCGGCCGGTCGAGGTCGGCGATGAGGCGCAGCAGCGTCGACTTGCCGCATCCCGACGGCCCGATGAGCGAGACGAACTCGCCGGCCGCGACATCGAGGTCGACGCCCGCGAGTGCCTTGACGTCGCCGCCGGTGCCGGGGAAGATCTTGCCCACGCCCGCGGCGTGGACCGCGGATGCCGTCGGCGCGGCGGCCGTGTTCGTCTCGGTGCTCGGCACGGTCATCAGGTCGCCTCCCCGCGGCGGTAGTTGCGCAGCAGCAGCGCGATGATCGCGACCGATCCGGCCGCGATGAGTCCCAGCACGATCGACCCGAACGTCGGGCCCCACGGCGCGGCCGGGTCGGAGGATGCCTGCCCGGCGAGCTGGATCAGCATGCGGCCGATGCCGCCGCGCATGCCGATCGACACCTCGGCGACGACGGCGCCGAGCACGGCGTTGGCCGCTGCGAGCCGCAGTGCCGGCAGCACGTAGGGCACCGCCGCGGGCAGCCGCAGCCGCCACAGCGTCGACCAGTACCCCGCGGCGTACGTGCGCATGAGGTCGACGTGGATCGCGTCGGGGGCGGCCAGGCCCCGCAGCATCCCGACCGCGACCGGGAAGAACGCGAGGTACGACGCGATGACGGCCACCGACAGCCATTGCGGCCACGGCGTGCCGCCGCGGTCGATCTGCGTGCCGATCGCGTTGACGACGGGCGCGAACGCGATGAGCGGCACGATCTGGCTCACGACGATCCAGGGGAGCAGGCCCCACTCGACGAGCTGCCAGCGCTGCATCGCGAGGCCGAGTAGCGCGCCGACGAGCACGCCGATCAGCCAGCCGACGGCCGCGATGCCGAGGGTCACGAGCGCGGCGCCGACGACGGCGACCCACAGCGGCGCGGTGTCGCCGCCGCTCGTGGGGGCGAACAGACGCGCCACCATGTCCCACACGTGCGGCATCGCCCGGTCGTGCGTGCGCGGCAGGATCATGACGCCCGATCCGGCCTCGCCCTCGACCGCGCCGATCGTCACGCCCTCGGCCGGCCCGAGGAACTTGTACGCCTCCCACAGGAAGACGACGAGAACGATGCCGATCGCGCCCCAGCCGACCGCGACCCACCGGCCGGAGTCGACGCTCCGGCGATAGCGGCGCCGACCGGCGAGGGCCTGCGCGGGGTCGAGCGTCGTCTCGGGTGGTGCCGTCATGCTTTCGCCGTCACGTGCTCGGCGAGGGCGGGGATGACGGTCTCGCCGTAGACGCGCAGCGTCTCCTCCTTGTTGTCGTGCTGGAGGTAGCCGGCGAACTGGGTGACGCCGAGCTCGGCGAGCTGCTTCAGCTTCTCGATGTGCTCGTCGGCGGTGCCCAGGATGCAGAAGCGGTCGACGATCTCGTCGGGCACGAAGTCGACGTGGTCGTTGTCGGCCTTGCCGTGGGTGTTGTAGTCGTAGCCGGTGCGCTTCTCGATGTAGTCGGTGAGCGCCTCGGGCACGCCCTCGCCGTGGTGGCCGTACTTCGCGACGATGTCGGCGACGTGGTTGCCGACCATGCCGCCGAACCAGCGGCACTGGTCGCGCATGTGCGCATAGTCGTCGCCGATGTACATGGGGGCGGCCACGCAGAACTGCAGCGAATCCGGATCGCGGCCGGCGGCGGATGCGGCATCCTTCACCGTCTTGATCATCCACGCGGCGATGTCGAGGTCGGCGAGCTGCAGGATGAACCCGTCGCCCACCTCACCGGTGAGCTTGAGCGCCATCGGGCCGTAGGCGGCCACCCACACCTCGAGCTCGGAGCCCTTGCTCCACGGGAACTGCAGCGTCGAGCCCTTGTATTCGACCGGCCGCGAATTGGCGAGCTCGCGGATCACATGGATCGACTCACGCAGCTCGGCCATCGACGACGGTCGCCCGTTGGTGACGCGCACCGCCGAGTCGCCACGGCCGATGCCGCACACGGTGCGGTTGCCGTACATCTCGTTCAGCGTCGCGAAGACGGATGCCGTCACCGTCCAGTCGCGCGTGGCCGGGTTGGTCACGAACGGGCCCACCGTGATGCGGTTGGTCTCGGCGAGGATCGCCGAGTAGATGACGTACGGCTCCTCCCACAGCAGGTGGGAGTCGAAGGTCCACGCGTGGCTGAACCCGTGCGCCTCGGCGAGCTTCGCGAGCTGCACGACGCGCGACGCCGGCGGATTGGTCTGCAGGACGACCCCGAAGTCCATGGTCACACCAGGTACTGCGACAGGCCGCGCTTGAGGTAGCGCCCGTCGCCCTTCGAACCGAGGTACTCGTTGTCGTCGACGATGATCCGCCCGCGCGAGAGCACGGTGTCGACGTGCCCGTCGATCTCGTAGCCCTCCCACGCCGAGTGGTCCATGTTCATGTGGTGGGTCTTCTCGTACCCGATCGACGTATGGCCGTTCGGGTCGTAGACGACGATGTCGGCGTCGGCGCCGGGCTGGATGACGCCCTTGCGGCCGTAGAGACCGAACATGCGGGCCGGGGTGGTGCTGGTGAGCTCGACCCAGCGCTCGAGGGTGATCTCGCCGGTCACGACGCCCTGGTACATGAGGTTCATGCGGTGCTCGATCGAGCCGATGCCGTTGGGGATCTTGCGAAAGTCGCCGAGCCCGAGCTCCTTCTGGTCCTTCATGCAGAACGGGCAGTGGTCGGTCGACACCATCTGCAGGTCGTTGGTGCGCAGCGCCTGCCACATGTGGTCCTGGTGGCCCTCGGCGCGCGAGCGCAACGGCGTCGAGCACACCCACTTCGCGCCCTCGAAGGCGCCCCATTCGTCGCTGGACGCCCCGAGCTGCTCTTCGAGCGAGAGGTACAGGTACTGCGGACATGTCTCGCCGAACACGTTGTGGCCGTTGTCCCGGGCGGCGGCGAGCTGCTCGACCGCCTGCTTCGCGCTGACGTGCACGACGTACAGCGGCGCGCCGGTGAGGTTCGACAGCATGATCGCGCGGTGCGTGGCCTCCTCCTCCATCTGCCACGCGCGGGCGATGCCGTGGTAGTACGGATCGGTCTTGCCCTGCGCCACCAGCTGCTCGGCGAGCACATCGATCACCGGGCCGTTCTCGGCGTGCATCATCGTCATGAGCCCGGTGTCGGCCGAGATCTGCATGGCCTTGAGGATCTGGTCGTCGGTCGCGTAGAAGACGCCCGGGTAGGCCATGAAGAGCTTGAAGCTCGTCACGCCCTCGTCGATGAGCGACGGCATCACCGACAGGGCCTTCTCGTCGACACCGCCGATGATCTGGTGGAACCCGTAGTCGATCGCGCAGTTGCCCTCGGCCAGGCCGTGCCAGGTCGAGAGCCCCTCCATGACGTCGCCGCCGGCGGTCTGCACGGCGAAGTCGATGATGCTCGTCGTTCCGCCCCACGCCGCGGCGCGGGTGCCGGTCTCGAACGTGTCGCTGGCGAACGTGCCGCCGAACGGCAGCTGCATGTGGGTGTGGGCGTCGATGCCGCCGGGGATGACGTACTTGCCGGTCGCGTCGACGACCGTGTCGACGGATGCCTTCAGGTCGGTGCCGAGCAGCTCGGATCCGGGCGCGAGCACCGCGACGATCGTCTCGCCGTCGATGAGCACGTCGGCCTCGGCGCGCCCGGTCGCGGTGACGACGGTGCCGCCGCTGATGAGTGTGGTTGTCATGGTGGAACCTCCGGGTGGATCAGGGCGCGACGATGTCGCCGTACGTGTCGGGTCGGCGATCGCGGTAGAACTGCCAGTCGTCGCGCATCTGCTGCACCATGTCGAGGTCGAGGTCGCGCACGAGAAGCTCCTCGTGCTCGCCCGAGCCGACCGCGCCGACGAAGTTGCCGCGCGGGTCGATCACCTGGCTGGTGCCGTAGAAGTTCACCGCCTCGTCGCCGTACTCGTTGTCCTCGAGGCCCACGCGGTTCGGCTGCAGCACGAAGTACCCGTTCGCGACCGCCGCCGCCGGTCCCTCGATCTCCCACAGCCGGTTCGACAGCCCCGGCTTGGTGGCGTTCGGGTTGAAGACCATGTGCGCGCCGTTGAGGCCCAGCTCGCGCCAACCCTCGGGGAAGTGCCGGTCGTAGCAGATGTACATGCCGACCTTGCCGACCGCGGTCTCGAACACCGGATACCCCTGGTTGCCCGGGCGGAAGTAGAACTTCTCCCAGAACTTCTCGACGTGGGGGATGTGGTTCTTCCGGTACTGCCCGAGGACCGTGCCGTCCGCGTCGACGAGCACCGCGGTGTTGTAGTAGATCCCGGTCTGCTGCTCCTCGTAGATCGGCAGCACCAGGACGATGCCCAGCTCCTTCGCCACGGCGGCGAACCGCTGCACGATCGGCCCGTCCGACGGCTCGGCGAACCGGTAGTACTTCTTGTCCTGCGTGATGCCGAAGTAGGGCCCGTAGAACAGCTCCTGGAAGCACATCACCTGCGCCCCCTGGGCTGCGGCATCCCGAGCGAACTGCTCGTGCTTGTCGAGCATCGATTCCTTGTCGCCAGTCCACGTTGTCTGGCTGATCCCGGCGCGTACGGTCGTCATGGTGTATCCGTTCCCCTCCGCCGCGAGTCGGGGTGCTCGCCGGTGTCCCGATCTTTCAACTCCGACGTTTCCCACCCGTTTCGGCTTGTGTCCGGACAGTAAAGCCTCCGACGCGGCGGCGGCAAGGGGGCCGGTCGTTCGGGCTCGTCGGTCGCCCGCTCGGGAGGACGATCGGGGTTCGGGAGGAGCATCCGGGGCCGGCGCTCCTCCCGAAGCGCGGGACTCCTCCCGAACGCGGCGCAGCGCGGGATACATCGCGCGACGGATGCCCGAGGCCGGGCGGGTCGCATAGCGTGTGAGCGTGTTCCGCCCGCTGAAGGCCTACCAGGTCGTCGTCGACCTCGTCGTCGCGGCGCTGTTCCTGGTGGTCGCGGTCGCGGTCGAGAGCGCGGTCGCCCCGGGGGTCGGCCTCGGCACGTGGTTCGGCGCGTTCCCGTCGATCGTCGCGGAGCTCCTGATCGCGCTGCCGTTCGCCGCCGCGCTCGCGGTGCGCCGCCTCTCGCCCGGGCTCTCACTGGGGCTCGCGTGGGCGGGAGCCCTGCTGCAGATGGGCCTCGGGCGACCGCCCAGTGCGGCGGACCTCGCGATCTTCGGCGTGCTCTACGCGGTCGCCGCGTACGGCACCCGCGCGGTCTACTGGGCCGGACTCATCTCGGCCCTCGCGGGTGCGATCGTGATCTCGCTCTACCTCGTGCTCGGCCCCGCGTTCATGTCGACCACGTTCACGTGGCAGACGCTGCCGATCGCCCTCGCGCTTCTGATCGCCGCGGCCTTCGCGCTCGGGCTCGCCTGGACGATCGGTGCCCTCGTGCGCACCGGCATCCGCGCCCGGGAAGACCGCGAGAACCGGCGACGGGCCGAGGCCGAGGCGGCCGCCGAGCAGGAGCGCGTGCGCATCGCGCGCGACATGCACGACGTCGTCGCCCACTCGCTCGCCGTCGTCGTCGCCCAGGCCGACGGCGCACGGTACGCGGCGGCATCCGACCCCGCCGTGGCGACCGAGGCGCTCGGCACGATCTCGGCCACTGCGCGATCCGCGCTCTCGGATGTGCGGATGCTGCTTACGCAGCTGCGCCTGCGGGAGGGCGACGGTCCGCAGCCGACGTTCGCCGACCTGCCCGCGCTGTTCCAGCAGGTGCGCGGTGCGGGCGTCGACCTCTCCGTCGACGTCGATCTGGGCGATCCGGCGCGCACCCCGACAGCGGTGCAGCTCGCCGCGTATCGCATCCTCCAAGAGGCCCTCACCAACGCGCTGCGCCACGGCGACGGCGGCCCGGTCGAGGTGCGCCTGCGGCGCGAGTCGGGTCAGCTTCACCTCGCGGTGCGCAACGGCCTGCGCGGCGGTGTGGATCATGGCCGGTCGGGCCATGGGCTGATCGGCATGGGCGAGCGCGCAAGCCTCGTCGGCGGGCGGCTGAATGCGGCCGCAGAGGATGCGGACTTCGTCGTGGCGGCGACGCTGCCGGCGGGCGAGACGCCGTGATCCGCGTCGCGCTCGTCGACGACCAGGCGCTGTTCCGCGCCGGCATCCGGATGCTCGTCGACTCGCAGCCCGACCTCGAAGTCGTGGCAGAGGCCGGCGACGGCGACGAGGCGCTGCGCGTCGTGCCGC
>JAUHVN010000544.1 GCA_030425055.1 Actinomycetes bacterium
AAGCCGACGTGGCGGCCGAGGAAGAGCACCGAGCGGGTGTCGGCCATCCAGTGGGCGAACTGCTCGATGCGGCTCTGCTCGCGATCGAGGATCCGCTGGATCTTCTCGGGGACCGCGTCCAGTTCGGCCACGTTGTCGGCGACCTCGGTCTCCCCGAGCACGCCGCGGATGCGGCCGATGTGCAGGGCGAGAAGCAGTAGCGCGGTGATCTGCGCCACGAATGCCTTCGTCGAGGCGACCGCGACCTCGGGGCCGGCGTGCGTGTAGACGATCGCGTCCGATTCGCGCGGGATGGTCGCGCCCTGGGTGTTGCAGATCGACACCGTCTTGGCGCCGGCCTCGCGGGCGTACTTTACCGCCATCAGCGTGTCCATGGTCTCGCCCGACTGGCTGATCGAGACCACGAGTGTCTCGGGGCCGATCACCGGGTCGCGGTAGCGGAACTCGTGCGCGAGTTCCACATCGACCGGCACGCGGGTCCACTGCTCGAGCGCGTACTTGCCGACCATGCCCGCGTACGCGGCGGTACCGCACGCAATGACCGTGATCCGGTTGATGCCCGCGAACAGCTCGTCGAGGCCGTCGAGCTCCGGGATCGCCACGGCGCCATCGCGGATGCGTCCACGCAACGTGTTCGCGACGGCCTCGGGCTCCTCCGAGACCTCCTTGGCCATGAAGCTCGACCATCCGCCCTTGTCGGCGGCGGCGGCATCCCACATCACTTCGAACGGTTCGACCTCCACCTCGTTGCCGTCGAAGTCGGTGACGGTCACCGCGGCGGGCGTGATCGAGACGATCTCGTCCTGCCCGATCGCGAGCGCGCGACGAGTGTGCTCGACGAAGGCGGCGACGTCGGAGGCGAGAAAGTTCTCGCCGTCGCCGATGCCGATCACCAGCGGCGAGTTGCGGCGGGCCCCGACGACCAGCCCGGGCTGGTCCTCGTGCATCGCGAGCAAGGTGAACGCGCCGTCGAGCCGGCGGACGACGGCACGGAACGCGGCGACCAGGTCGCCACCGTGCGCGCGGTACTCGCGGCCGAGCAGCACGGCCGCGACCTCGGTGTCGGTCTCGCTGACGAATTCACAGCCGTCGGCGATGAGCTCCGCCTTGATCTCGGCGAAGTTCTCGATGATGCCGTTGTGGATGACCGCGAGGCGGTCGTCGTCGGCCAGGTGCGGGTGCGCATTCGAGTCCGTCGGTCCGCCGTGGGTCGCCCACCGCGTGTGGCCGATGCCCGTCGTTCCGTCCGCGAGCGGGTGCTCGGCCAGGTCCTCGCGGAGCACCCCCAGCTTGCCGGCGCGCTTTCGCATGCCCAGGTCGCCCTCGGCATCGATGACGGCGATTCCGGCCGAGTCATAGCCGCGATACTCGAGGCGCGAGAGGCCCGACAGCAGGATGCCCTGGCTCTGCCGCGGGCCGACGTATCCGACGATTCCACACATCCCACAATGGTAAGCGGGCGGGTATGCGAGGAGCCTGTACGAATACGTCGGCCGCAGGCCGCTACTGGTCGGTGGAGCCGTCCGACTTGATGGACGGCGCGGCCGTGTCGGCAGG
>JAUHVN010000096.1 GCA_030425055.1 Actinomycetes bacterium
GGGCGGGCGCCAGATCATGCCCTACTACGGCATGCCCGTCGGCACCGAGTACGAAGAGGTCGGCTTCGGCTTCAACAAGGGCGTGCTCACCGGTCTGCTGCGCGAGCGCTTCGGCTTCGACGGCATCGTGTGCACCGACTGGGGCCTCATCACCGACCAGGCGATCATGGGCACCGAGTTCGCCGCGCGCGCGTGGGGCGTCGAGCACCTGACCCCGGCCGAGCGCATGATCAAGGTGCTCGCGGCCGGCGCCGACCAGTTCGGCGGCGAGGACGACCCGTCGTTGCTCATCGCCCTCGTCGAGTCGGGCGAGATCGGCGAGGACCGCCTCGACGAGTCCGCCCGCCGCCTGCTGCGCGAGAAGTTCCTGCTCGGCCTCTTCGAGAACCCCTATGTCGACGTCGCCGTCGCCGAGGCGATCGTCGGGTCGGATGCGCACCGCGAGGCCGGCGAGATCGCGCAGCGGGCCTCGATCGCGGTGCTGGCGAACCGGGCGACGGATGCCGGTGCCCCGGCGCTGCCGTTCGCGCGGGGCGCGAAGCTGTACGTCGAGGGGGTCGACGCCGAGGTCGCCGCCCGGTACGGCGAGGTCGTCGACTCGCCGGCCGACGCCGACATCGCGGTGATCCGGCTGCAGGCGCCGTTCGAGGTGCGCGACTCGATGTTCGAGAACTTCTTCCACGCGGGGTCGCTCGACTTCCCGGCCGACGTCGTCGCGCACGTCGCCGAGGTCGCGGCATCCGTCCCGACCGTCGTGGACGTGTTCCTCGACCGGCCGGCGATCCTCGCGCCGATCGTCGACGCCGCGCACGCCGTGGTCGCGAACTGGGGCGCGAGCGCCGCGGCCCTGCTCGACGTGCTCACCGCCGAGTTCGCCGCGCGCGGTCGGCTGCCGTTCGACATCCCGCGCTCGATGGCCGCCGTCGAGGCATCCCGTCCCGACGTCCCGTTCGACACCGAAGACCCGCTCTTCCGCTTCGGCCACGGCCTGACCCTGTAGCGGCCGGTCGGCGGCCGCGACGCAGTCAGCGGGCCGTCAGCGGGCCGGGAAGGTGCGCACGCGCTCGACGCGGAACCGGTGGGGCAGCGCGGCGACGTCGCGCGGCTGCGCGCCGGGCAGTTCGTAGAGATCGAGCATGAGCTGCACCGGATAGTCGATGCGCTGCGCGACGGTCTTCACCCAGCCGCCGTCGACGAAGAACCGCAGTCGCTCGGCCGACCACTCGACGGCGTAGTCGTGCATCGACGTGAGGTCACCCGGGATGCGCACCTTCTCGAAGTCGGCGTGCAGCCGGGGGTCGTTCTGCGGCTTGACGCCGACGCCGACCCAGCCGCCCGCGTCATCGATCTCGGAGCCGAAGATCTCGGCGATGCAGATCTCGCCGCAGTCGTCGGGCTGCTCTTCGAACCCGATCGGCCAGAACGCGACCATCGCGTCGGGATGCCGCACGGCGGCCATCCGCACCTCGATGACGCCGTACCGCGGCAGCCAGCCGCGATGCTCGGGCTGCTGCTCGCGCACCACCAGCCCCTCACGGAACCGATGCTGCCCGACGCCGCTGCCGACCGGGCCCGAGAACTGCCCGGTCTGCACGTGCGAGCAGCGCACCTGGCCGTCCCACTCGGGCGCCCAGGCCGGTGTGTCCTCGTCGATGCGCAGCTCGAGCCCCGCCCCGGTGATGTCGTACCGTGCCGCGGTCTGCGCGCGCGACGACCAGTGCGGCGTGTAGTGCGGCCACCACCGCCTGTCGTCGAGACGCGCTCCGTCGAAGCGCTCCTCGCCGTCGGGGGTGCGACCGGACAGATCGAGCGGCGACATGTCGAGCACCCAGTTCTCGAAGGTCACTTCGTGGCCGCGCCAGGGCCCCTGCGACGAGCCGCGGTGCTCGAACCCGGCGCGGCGGGACAGTGCGGTGGATGCCGCGTTCTCGCGCCACGGGTAGGCGACGAGCAGGGCGCGGTCACCGCGTTCGCGCACCCGGCCGACGATCTGCGCCAGCGCCGCCGTCGCGACACCCCGACCCTGGAACTCGGGCAGCGTGTTCCAGCCGGTCTCGTACGCGGGTACACCGTCGTGCTCCGTCTGCCAGAAGCCGATGCCGCCGGCGGGCTCGCCGTCGACGTCGATGCGGAACATCTCGGCCGTGCCCTCGCGCGCCAGCCGCAGGTAGTTCTCGTGGCGCCGCTCGATCGCGTCCTCCGGCTCGGGCCCGCCCAAGTACGCGGTCATCGCGGGCGTGTTCGCCCGGTCGAGCAGAGACCGGTCGCCCGGCGCCCATGGCGACAGCGAGACACGCTGCGGATCGAGCATCCTGACATTCTGCGCGCGGCCGCCGACACCGGCAACGGTCGGTGCAGAACTCCACGGATCCGCCGCGTCCGCGCGCAATGGCCGGGGCCTGAGAGCGCGCGCGGCGCAGATCCGTGGAGTTCTGCACGCGCTGTCGCATCCGCACAATCGACCCGGCGAGCGTCGTCGCGCCGAGTTGTCGGGTTCATCCAACCGGGTTGGGGTCGTCTTGTGGGAGTTCTACCGTGGAGGGGACGTTTCCTCCCACCCGAAGACGAAGAGGTGCTGACATGGCCGACGCCGCCGTCCGTATCGACAACCCCGCCGCCGACTCGCGCACGCCTGCAGGCGGCGCTCCGACCGCCGCGCACACGGCGGAAGAGGCATCCGAGCCCCGCATCGACATCGACCGCGTGACCGACCTGCTGCTGGGCACGTGGGGCGAGACCCGCCGCGAGGCCCGCGAGATGATCAAGGACCCCGCGTTCTGGCGCATCGACGGGCAGTCGATGCCCGAGCACCGCGAGCGCGTGCTCAGCCAGCTGCACCTGCTCGTCGAGCACGGCGGCTCGCGCCGCGCGTTCCCCGCGGAGTACGGCGGGCTCGAGAACAACGGCGCGAACCTCGCCGGCTTCCAGGAGCTCGTGCTCGCCGACCCCAGCCTGCAGATCAAGTCGGGTGTGCAGTGGGGTCTGTTCGGATCGGCGATCCATCAGCTGGGCACCAAGAAGCACTGGGACGAGTGGCTGCCCGGCGTCATCGACCTCTCGATTCCGGGCGCCTTCGCGATGACCGAGACCGGGCACGGATCGGACGTCGCCTCGATCGGCACCACGGCGACGTACGACCCCGAGACCGAGGAGTTCGTCATCCACACGCCGTTCCGCGGCGCGTGGAAGGACTACCTCGGCAACGCCGCACTGCACGGCAAGGCCGCGACGGTCTTCGCGCAGCTGATCACCGGCGGGGTGAACTACGGCGTGCACTGCTTCTTCGTGCCGCTGCGCGACGAGGAGGGGAACTTCCTCCCCGGCATCGGCGGCGAGGACGACGGCGTCAAGGGCGGCCTCAACGGCATCGACAACGGCCGCTTGCACTTCGACCACGTGCGCGTGCCGCGCTTCAACCTGCTCGACCGCTACGGACAGGTCGCCGCCGACGGCACCTACACGTCCGACATCGCGTCGCCCGGCCGCCGCTTCTTCACGATGCTCGGTGCGCTCGTGCAGGGTCGCGTCTCGCTCGACGGCGCCGCCACCACCGGCACGGCGCTCGCGCTGACGATCGCGATCACCTACGCCAACCAGCGCCGTCAGTTCGACTCGGGCGCCGGCACCGACGAGGTCATGCTGCTCGACTACGGCCAGCACCAGCGCCGCCTGCTGCCCCGCCTCGCCGAGAACTACGCGCAGTTCTTCGCGCACGACGAGCTGCTTCAGAAGTTCGACGCCGTCTTCTCGGGCGAGGGTGACACCCCCGAGGCCCGCGAAGACCTCGAGACCCTCGCCGCGGCCCTCAAGCCGCTGTCGACGTGGAACGCCCTCTCGACGATCCAGGAGGCGCGCGAGGCCTGCGGCGGCGCCGGCTTCCTCGCCGAGAACCGCCTGGTCGGCCTTCACCAGGACCTCGACGTCTACGTCACCTTCGAGGGCGACAACAACGTGCTGCTCCAGCTCGTCGGCAAGCGGCTGCTCAGCGACTACGCGGCGCAGTTCAAGGCAGCGGATGCCGCGGCCCTCGCGCGCTTCGCGGTGGGCCACACCGCCGGCAAGGTCTTCCACGGCGCGGGCCTGCGCCAGCTCGGGCAGGCGGTGGCCGACTTCGGCTCGACCGCCCGCTCGGTCGAGCTCGGTCTGCGTGCCGAGCAGCAGCACGAGCTGCTGTCGAACCGCGTCGAGCAGATGGTCGCCGACGTCGCAGGCCGCCTGCGCCCCGCCGCCAAGCTGCCGCGCGACGAGGCCGCCGCGCTGTTCAACCAGAACCAGCACGAGCTCATCGAGGCCGCTCGCGCCCACGCCGAGCTGCTGCAGTGGGAGGCGTTCTCGGACGGCGTCAACGCGATCGAGGATGAGGGCACGCGCCAGGTCCTGACGTGGCTGCGCGACCTGTTCGGCATGCACCTCATCGAGAAGCACCTCGCGTGGTACCTGGTCAACGGCCGGCTGTCCACGCAGCGCGCGGCATCCGTCTCGCGCTACATCGACCGGCTCGCCGCGCGGCTGCGCCCGCACGCGCAGGACCTCGTCGACGCCTACGGGTTCGCGCCCGAGCACGTGCGCGCGCCCATCGCGTCGGGTGCCGAGAAGCAGCGCCAGGACGAGGCCCGTGCGCACTACGCCGCGCTCGCGGCATCCGGTGACGCGCCCGTCTCGGAGAAGGCGCTGCGCGACAAGAAGAAGTAGCGGCGCGCTTGCGGCCGTGTCCCACTCTCAGCGACGCGTGTCCCCGAGAATGCCCGCGAAGCGGGCGCGGGTCAGCGGAATGTGGGACACGGTGCGGCCACTAGGCTGACCCGGTGACCTCCGACGTGCGCACCGGCCCCGACGGGGTCGCGCGCTGCGCGTGGGTGGGCGACGACGCCGAGTACCGGCGCTACCACGACGAGGAGTGGGGGATGCCGCTGCACGGCGACCGCGCCCTCTTCGAGAAGATGAGCCTCGAGGGCTTCCAGGCCGGGCTGTCGTGGATCACGATCCTGCGCAAGCGACCGCGGTTCCGCGAGGTGTTCGCGGGGTTCGAGCCCGAGGCGGTCGCGGCGTTCGGCGACGCCGATGTCGAGCGGCTCATGGGCGACGCCGGCATCATCCGCAACCGCGCCAAGATCCTGGCCACGATCTCGAACGCGCGCATCGTCCTCGACCTCGCACCGGGAGAGCTCGACGCGTTCCTGTGGTCGTTCGCCCCGGCATCCCATCGTCGTCCGTCGACATTCGCCGATGTGCCCGCGACGACGGCCGAGTCCGACGCGATGAGCAAGGCGCTCAAGAAGCGCGGGTTCCGGTTCGTGGGGTCGACCACGATGTACGCGCTGATGCAGTCCGCGGGCATGGTCGACGATCACGTCGACGGATGCTGGCGCGTGGCCTGAGCACGCGTCCGGGCCGCGTCGCCCGAGCAGTCAGCGCAGCGGCGTCCATCCCGGCGGCGTCGGTCCGGTGACCTCGGCGCGCTCGCGGTCGAGGGCGGCCGACCAGCCCTGCGCCTCGTCGACGGTGTCGAAGCCGCCGCGCGCGACGCGGAAGCCGAGGTCGTCGTGGTGCATCCCCGGCGCACCGCCGCGACGTGTGCCGGCGCGGACGCTCCACGCCTCGTCGGCGAAGCCGCCGCCGCGGAACACGCGGTAGTCGCCGTAGCGGGCGGGGTCGAGCAGGTCCCAGCACCACTCCCACACGTTGCCGAGGGTGTCGAACAGTCCGAAGAGGTTCGGATGCCTGCTGCCGACGTCCTGCGGAGTGTCGACGCCGTCGGCGCTCGTCCACGCGACATCCGCGAGCGGGCCGTAGTGGGCGGTGTGCGAGCCCGCCCGGCACGCGTACTCCCACTCGGCCTCGGTGGGCAGCCGGTAGCCGTCGGCGTCGGTGTGCCACGTCACATCCATGCCCTCGAAGGAATAGGCGGCGTCGAGGCCCTCCCACTCCGATGCGGCGTTGCAGAACCGCACGGCGCGCAGCCAGCTCACCTCGACGGCGGGTCGCCGCGGATGCACGGTGTCGGCCGACGCCTCGCCGAGCAGCTCCGACACCTGCTCCTGCGTCACGGGGAACACCCCGATCTCGAACGGCTCGAGGTCGACGGTGCGCCGCAGCCTGCGCCGCGCATCGTGCAGCTCGACGGCACCGGCGGGGATCGCCGCGAGCTCGATGTCGGTCACCCCGGCAGTCTGCCACCCCCACCGTCCATCCCCGATCGCTGAGACTGCATCCGCCCGCCGAGACAGCGGCCGACGCCGGCGGTCTCGGCCGCCCGATGCAGTCTCACCGGTGGGGGGATGAGCGACACCCCGCCCCGACGCCGGGCGGGGCACGTAGCATCGCGGGTATGGACTACGGGCACGACGTCGAGTTCGGATCGTTCATCACCCCCGCCGCCGCCGACCCGGCGGCCACGGTCGCGCTCGCCGTCGCGTCCGAGCGGGCGGGGCTCGATCTGGTGACGTTCCAGGACCATCCGTACCAGCCGCGGTTCCTCGACACGTGGACGCTGATGTCGTTCGTCGCGGCCCGCACCGAACGGGTCCGCATCGCGCCCAACGTGCTCAATCTGCCGCTGCGACCGCCCGCCGTCGTCGCCCGCGCCGCGGCGAGCCTCGACCTGCTCTCGGGCGGACGGTTCGAGCTCGGCATCGGCACGGGCGCCTTCTGGGACGCGATCGCGGCGATGGGCGGCACGCGCCTCGAGCCCGGCGACGCGGTCACGGCTCTCGGCGAGGCGATCACCGTCATCCGCGAGCTGTGGGACGTCGACGCGCGCGGCGGGGTCTTCACCGACGGCGAGCACCACCGCGTGCACGGCGCGAAGCGGGGCCCCGCACCCGCGCATCCGATCCCGATCATCCTCGGGGCGTACAGGCCGCGGATGCTGGCGATGACGGGCCGCGTCGCCGACGGGTGGCTGCCGTCGCTGTCGCGCCTGCAGCCGGGCGACCTCGCGCAGGGCAACGCCCGCATCGACACGGCGGCCGAGAAGGCTGGTCGTGTTCCCGCCGATGTGCGACGGCTGCTCAACATCGGACCGCTCGACGAGAGCGTCGACGCGTTCGCCGATCAGCTCACCGGGCTCGCCCTCGAACACGGCGTCTCGGTGTTCATCCTGGCGTCGGACGACGAGACGGAACTGCGTCGCTTCGGCGAGGAGGTCGCACCGCTCGCGCGCGAACGCGTCGCGGCCGAGCGCCGATGACGCTCGGGTGCCGGCCTATTCCTCGCGAGGAATGAGGATCCACAGCGCCATGTAGACCGGGATCGTGACGCCGAAGAACACGGTGAGCAGCACCGTGAGCACGCGCACGGGAGTGACCGAGACCCCGAACCTCTCGGCGACGCCGGCGCACACGCCCGCGATCATCCTCTCGGATGCCGGTCTCACCAGCCCTGTGGCCATGGCGTCAGCGTACACAGCGCCCGGCGCGATTCCCATCCCCGAGCAGGATCGAGGAAGCACGGTGTCGGCGCGGTGCGCCACACTGGGATGCCGACACACGACGCCGAGGAGCACGCATGGCCGCCGCATCCGACACCCACGTCGCCGATTCCCACGAGGTCATCCGCGTCGTGGGAGCCCGCGAGAACAACCTCAAGGGCGTCGACGTCGAGATCCCCAAGCGCCGGCTGAGCGTGTTCACCGGCGTGAGCGGCTCGGGCAAGTCGTCGCTCGTGTTCGCGACGATCGCGAACGAGTCGCAGCGGCTCATCAACGAGACCTATCCGACCTTCGTGCAGCAGTTCATGGGCCAGCTGACCCGCCCCGAGGTCGACGCGCTCGAGAACGTGAGCCCGGCGATCGTCGTCGACCAGGAGCGCATGGGGTCGAACGCCCGCTCGACCGTCGGCACCGCCACGGACGTGCACGCGATGCTGCGGCTGCTGTTCAGCCGCAAGGGGCAGCCGCACGTCGGCTCGCCGCAGGCGTTCTCGTTCAACGTGCCCTCGGTGAGCGGTGCGGGGGCGGTCACCCTCGAGAAGGGCGGCAAGAAGGTCAAGGAGCGCCGCAGCTTCGAGATCACCGGCGGCATGTGCCCGCACTGCGAGGGTCTCGGCGAGGTGAGCGACGTCGACCTCGCCGAGCTCTACGACGAGACGAAGTCGCTCGCCGACGGCGCGATCACGATCCCCGGCTACAACGCCGACGGCTGGATGGTGCGCATCTTCGCCGAGTCGGGCTTCGTCGACCCCGCCAAGCCGATCAAGGACTACACCGAGCAGGAGCTCGCCGACTTCCTCTACAGGGAACCCGTCAAGGTCAAGCTCGGCGGCATCAACATGACGTACGAGGGGCTCGTCCCCAAGATCACCAAGGCGATGCTGCAGAAGGACCGCGACGCGCTGCAGCCGCACGTGCGCGCCTTCGTCGACCGCGCCGTCAAGTTCCTGCCCTGCCCCGACTGCGGCGGCACGCGGCTCAACGAGGGGGCGCGCTCGTCGGTGATCGACGGTGTGAACATCGCGGATGCCGCGGCGATGCAGATCACCGACCTCGCGGCGTGGCTCGCCACGATCGACGACGGCGGCGTCGCGCCGCTGCTGGCCGGGCTGCGGCAGACCGTCGACTCGTTCATCGACATCGGGCTCGGCTATCTGTCGCTCGACCGCTCGTCGGGCACCCTGTCGGGTGGCGAGGCGCAGCGCACCAAGATGATCCGGCACCTGGGCTCGGCGCTGACCGACATCACGTACGTCTTCGACGAGCCGACCGCGGGCCTGCACCCTCACGACATCCAGCGGATGAACCGGCTGCTGCGGCAGCTGCGCGACAAGGGCAACACCGTGCTGGTCGTCGAGCACAAGCCCGAGGTCATCGAGATCGCCGACCACGTCGTCGACCTCGGCCCCGGGGCCGGACGCGACGGCGGCGAGATCATGTACGAGGGCGACGTCGCCGGCCTGCGGGCATCCGACACCCTCACCGGCCGGCACCTCGATCACCGTGCCCGTCTCAAGGGCTCGACCCGCACGCCGAAGGGCGCGATCGAGGTACGCGGCGCCGCGCAGCACAACCTCAAGGACATCGACGTCGACATCCCCCTCGGAGTGCTGACCGTCGTCACCGGGGTCGCGGGGTCGGGCAAGTCG
>JAUHVN010000097.1 GCA_030425055.1 Actinomycetes bacterium
CCCGTGTAGTAGTCCTGCGTGTAGATCTCGACGCGGTGGCCGTCGGGGTCGCGCAGGTACAGGTAGAACGCGTTCGAGACGCCGTGGCGGCCGGGGCCGCGCTCGATGGCGTCCGAGCGACGGAGCGCGCCGAGCTTGTCGCAGATCGCGAGGATGTTGTGCTTCTCGTGCGTCGCGAAGGCGACGTGGTGCATGCGGGGTCCGTCGCCGCCGGTCATCGCGGTGTCGTGCACCGTGGGCTTGCGGCGCATCCACGCCGCATAGACGGTGCCGGCGTCGTCCTGGATGTCCTCGGTGACGCGGAAGCCCAGCGACTGCATGAAGTTCACCGCGCGCGGCACGTCGGGCGTGACCTGGTTGAAGTGGTCGAGACGCACCAGCTCGCCCGGGGTGTGCAGATCGTACCGCCACGACAGGCGCTCGACGTGCTCGGTCTGGAAGAAGAACTCGTAGGGGAAGCCCAGCGGGTCCGTGACCCGGACGGAGTCGCCGATGCCCTTGGTGAAGCCGTCGTCGCTGCGCTCGACACGGCATCCGAGTTCCTCGTAGAAGGCGACCGCTTTGTCGAGGTCCTCGGCCGATCGCACGCGGTACGAGAAGACGGCGACAGCGGCGATCTCGCCCTGGCGCAGCACGAGGTTGTGGTGGATGAACTCCTCGGTCGACCGCAGGTAGACGGCGTCGTCGTCCTCCTCGGTCACGTAGAGGCCCAGCACGTCGACGTAGAAGTTCCGCGATGCCGCGAGGTCGGTGACCACGAGCTCCATGTACGCGCAGCGCAGGATGTCGGGTGCCGGCGACTGCGGTGTCGGCACCGGGTTCGTCGTGTGGATCGGAGCCTCCTGGCTCACGTAGAACCCCGAGGAGGTCAGGGTCATGTCGTCGCGGTGGCTCATGTCAGGCTCCCTTGATTTCGATACGTCACTTCGTGCCTACTCAATCCGGCGGCCGAACGTGGGGTTGTGGACTTTGCCGAGCGTGATGTGCACGGCCTGCTGGTCGGTGTAGAAGTCGATCGAGCGGTATCCGCCCTCGTGGCCGAGGCCCGATGCCTTGACGCCGCCGAAGGGGGTGCGGAGGTCCCGCACGTTGTTGGAGTTGAGCCACACCATGCCCGCCTCGACCGCCTGCGAGAAGTTGTGGGCGCGCTTGAGGTCGTTCGTCCAGATGTAGGCGGCGAGCCCGTACTTGGTGCCGTTGGCCAGCGCGAGCGCCTCCTCGTCGGTGTCGAACGGCGTGATCGCGACGACGGGGCCGAAGATCTCCTCCTGGAAGATGCGCGCGTCGGGCGACACGTCGGCGAACACGGTCGGGGCGACGAAGTTGCCCTCGTCGAACCCGTCGGGGCGGCCGCCGCCGGCGACGAGTCGCCCTTCGGTCTTGCCGATCTCGATGTAGCTCATCACCTTGTCGTAGTGCTCGGGGTGCACGAGTGCGCCGACCTCGGTCGCGGGCTCGTGGGGGTAGCCGACGACGACGCGCTTCGCCTGCGCGGCATAGCGCTCGACGAACTCGTCATACACCTCGCGCTGCACCAGGATGCGGCTGCCCGCGGTGCAGCGCTCGCCGTTGAGCGAGAAGACGCCGAAGATCGTCGCGTCGATCGCGGCATCCAGATCGGCATCGGCGAACACGACGGCGGGCGACTTGCCGCCGAGCTCCATCGACAGCCCCTTGAGGAACGGCGCCGCGTTGCCGAAGATGAGCTGGCCGGTCGAGCTCTCGCCGGTGAACGAGATCAGCGGCACGTCGGGATGCTTCACGAGCGCATCGCCCGCATCTTCACCCAGCCCGTTGACGAGGTTGAAGACGCCCTTCGGCAGCCCCGCCTCTTCGAAGATGCCCGCCCACAGCGACGCCGACAGCGGCGTGAACTCGGCGGGCTTGAGCACGACGGTGTTGCCGGTCGCCAGTGCCGGGCCGAGCTTCCACGACTCGAGCATGAACGGCGTGTTCCACGGCGTGATGAGGCCGGCCACGCCGATGGGCTTGCGGTTCACGTAGTTGATCTGGCGGCCGGGCACCTTGTAGGTGTCATCGGACTGCGCGACGATCAGGTCGGCGAAGAACCGGAAGTTCTCGGCGGCCCGACGCGCCTGCCCCAGCGCCTGCGTGATCGGCAGACCCGAGTCGAACGACTCGAGCTCGGCCAGCCGCGCGTCGCGCGACTCGACGATGTCGGCGATGCGGTGCAGGATGCGCGAGCGCTCGCGCGGCAGCATCCGGGGCCACGGGCCGTCGGTGAACGCGCGGCGTGCGGCGGCGACGGCGAGATCGATGTCGGCCTTCGTACCGGCGGCGGCCTGCAGGTAGGTCTCGTTCGAGACTGGATCGAGCACGTCGAACGTGCCGCCGTCGACCGAGTCGACGAACGCGCCGTCGATGTAGTGCTGGATGCGGGTGGGCAGGTCGTCGGGAACGTGCCGCGACGCGGTGGCCTGCGCGATGTCGGTCATGAGTGAGCTCCTTCGGTGGAGGTCGGGTGGTCTTCGGGATGGCGGGCGGCGATGAAGGCGTCCATCGTCCGCCAGCGATGGCGGCGGGCGGCCAGCTCGATCTCGATCGGGTCGGCCTGCGAGCGGATGAGGTCGACGATCTCGGCGTGCTCCTCGACGGAGTGGTGGGCGCGGCCGGGGACGAAGGCGAAGGTCGAGTCGCGGATGCCGGACAGCCTGTTCCAGCCGCGGTGCACGAGGTCGAGCAGGTGCGGGTTGGGGCAGGGTTCGAACAGCACCGAGTGGAACTGCTGGTTGAGCAGGGTGAAGGCGTGCGCGTCGAAGTGGTCGAGCAGCCGCTCCATGCGGTGGTTGACCTCGACGGCACGGTCGAGGTCCTGTGCGGTGAGGCGCGGTGCCGACAGGGCGGTCGCTGCACCCTCGACGACACCGAGCGTCTGCATCGTGAAGACGTATTCGCTCTCGTCGATGACGGCGACCCGGGCGCCGACGTTGCGCTCGAAGGTCACCAGTCCCTCGGCCTCGAGCCGGCGCACGGCCTCGCGCACCGGCACGACGCTCATGTCGAGCGCGTCGGCGATCGTGCCGAGCACGAGGCGGTAGCCGGGGCCGTACTCGCTGCGCGCGATGCGCTCGCGGATCCACGCGTACGCGCGCTCGGACTTGCTGGTGACGTCGGTGGTCGTGGCGGGCGTGCTCATCGGCCGGTCTCCTCGCGGTAGCGCCGGCGCCACTCGTCGTTCATGGGGAACAGCCCGTCGACGGGATGCCCCTCAGCGACACGGGCGGCGATCCAGGCATCCTCGTCCTCCTGCGCGAGCGCCGCGTCGACGACCTCCTCGACGAGGGCGGGCGGGATCACGATCACGCCGTCGGCGTCGCCGACGATGACGTCGCCCGGCTGCACGGTCGCGCCGCCGCACGCGATGGTGAGGTCGGTGTCCCACGGCACGTGGCGGCGACCGAGCACGGCGGGGTGGGCGCCGGAGGAGTACACGGGGATGCCGACCGCGGCGACCGCGTCGTGGTCGCGCACGCCGCCGTCGGTGACGATTCCGGCGGCGCCGCGCGCGTGGGCGCGGATGGCGAGGATGTCGCCGAGCGTGCCCGAGCCGCGCTCGCCGCGGGCCTCGATGACGATGACCTCGCCCTCGTCGACCGCGTCGAACGCGCGCTTCTGGGCGTTGTAGCCGCCGCCGTGGCTCGTGAAGAGGTCTTCGCGGTTCGGCACGAATCGCAGCGTCCTGGCGGTGCCGACGAGCTTGGCGCCCGGGTGCATCGGTCGCACGCCGTCGAGCGACACGTTGTTCAGGCCGCGCTTGCGCAGCTGCTGCGACAGCCCCGCGACGGGCGCCTTCTCGAGCTTGGCCCGCAGCTCCTTGCTGAGAACAGGTGATCCGGCCGACGCAGGAGCATCCGCCGCCGTCTGGCCTGCGTGCGCCGGATCACCTGATCCGGCAGAGAGACCCGCGCGCTCCGCCGACCCCCATGCCTCGAGCCGCTGCGTGTCGTCGACGGCGGGCAGCGAGCCGAGCGAGGGGTCGGAGGATGCCGGTGCCCCGACGACCGTGGTCACCAGGCGTCCCGACGTCGGCGCGCCAGGGGCCGTGGGGGCGTCGACCTCGACCTCGACCACATCGCCCGGCACGACCACGGACGAACCCGCGGGCGTGCCGGTGAGGATCACATCGCCGGTCTCGAGCGTGAAGTGCTGTGCGAGATCGGCGACGATCTGCGCGAACGGGAAGATCAGGTCGGCCGTGGTGTCGTCCTGCGCGAGCTCGCCGTTCACCCACGTGCGCACCCGCAGCGCGGCCGGAGCGACCGCGCGCGCGTCGATGAGGCCGGGGCCCATCGGTGTGAAGCCGTCGCGTCCCTTGGAGCGCACGTTCGAACCGCGGTCGTTGGCGCGCAGGTCGTAGAGGCCGAAGTCGTTCGAGGCGGTGACCCAGCCGACGTGATCCCAGGCATCCGCGAGCGAGACGCTCCGCGCGGGCGTGCCGATCACGAGCGCGATCTCGCCTTCGAAGGCGAGCAGTTCGGTGCCCTCGGGGCGGTCGATGGTCGAGCCGGACGCCGCGACCGAGCTCGACGGCTTGAAGAAGTACGACGGATGTTCGGGCCGCCGGCCGCGCTGGGCGGCGCGCGACTCGTAGCTGAGATGCACGGCGATGATCTTGCCGGGGCGGGACGGGAGAGCGGCGAATCGCGGATCCACGGCGTCTGCCGGAGTGGTGTCGATGGTCATGAGCTCCCTCGCTCTTGCGTCGTATCCGAAATCGTATATGATCCCAGAGCAGGAGGCAAGGGTCGTATGACCCGAAGCCCCGGGGGACGACGCAGTCAGGTCCGATCGACGAAGGAGTCAGCGCATGAGCGCACAGCCAGACCAGGGATTCACACCCACCGGAACCATCTCGACGGGAGCCGACCGCCGCCGCGTGGTCTTCGCCACCGTCGTCGGCACCACCGTCGAGTGGTACGACTTCTTCATCTACGCGTTCGCGGCGGGCCTCGTCTTCGCCCAGCTGTTCTTCGCGCCCGCCGGCGAGGGCTTCGCGCAGATCCTGTCGTTCATCACGGTCGGCATCAGCTTCCTCTTCCGCCCGCTCGGCGCCTTCCTCGCGGGGCACTACGGCGACAAGTACGGCCGTCGCGTCGTGCTGATGCTGACGCTGATCCTGATGGGCGTCGCGACCACGCTCGTCGGCCTGCTGCCGACGTATGCCGCCATCGGCATCGCCGCGCCGATCCTCCTGGTGTTCCTGCGCGTACTGCAGGGCATCTCGGCCGGCGGCGAATGGGGCGGCGCGGTGCTCATGGCCGTCGAGCACGCACCCAAGGCAAAGCGCGGTCTCTTCGGCGCCTCGCCGCAGATCGGCGTGCCGATCGGGCTGCTGCTGGCATCCGGAACCATGGCGCTCATGGCGGTCATCGCCCCCGGTGACGCGTTCCTCGAGTGGGGCTGGCGCGTGCCGTTCCTCCTCAGCGTCGTGCTGATCGTCGTCGGCTACTGGGTGCGCCGCCGCGTCGAAGAGAGCCCGGTGTTCGTCGAGATCGCCGAGCGCAAGGAGCAGACGCGGATGCCGATCGTGCAGCTGTTCCGCAAGCACGCCCTGCTCGTGGTCATCGCCGCGCTCGTCTTCGCCGGCAACAACGCCGTCGGCTATATGACGACCGGCGGATACATCCAGCGCTACGCCACCGACCCGGCCGGTCCCGTGGGGCTGCCCGCCGCCGACATCCTGTGGGCCGTGACCGGTTCGGCCGTGGTGTGGCTGGCCTCGACGTGGACGGCCGGCTTCCTCAGCGACCGCATCGGCCGGCGCACGACCTACATCATCGGCTGGGTGCTGCAGCTCGCCGGCGTCGTGCTGCTGTTCCCGCTCGTGAACACCGCGAACCCCGCGCTGATCTTCGTCTCGCTCGGCTTCCTCGCGATCGGCCTCGGGTTCACCTACGGCCCGCAGGCGGCGCTCTACAGCGAACTCTTCCCCGCGTCGATCCGCTTCTCGGGCGTCTCGATCTCGTACGCGCTCGGCGCCATCGTCGGCGGCGCGTTCGCCCCCACCATCGCGCAGGCGATCGTGCAGGCCACCGGCTCGACCGACGGGGTCACGTGGTACCTCGCGGGCATGACCCTCGTGGGCCTGGCGGCGACCCTGCTGCTGCGCGACCGCAGCGGCATCCCGCTCGGACCCGACCACGAGGACGAGCAGGCGAAGAGCCCGGTGTACGGGCTGTCGAAGGCCTAACATCACGGTGACGACGACGTCCGATCAGGAGACACACTGATGCAGTTCCACCACCACGGCTACGTCTCGGGCGACCCGCGCACGCAGGATGCCGCAGGCACGGGCATCGACCGGCCCGTCGAGCTTCCCGACACCACCGACGTGCTCATCGTCGGGTCGGGGCCTGCCGGCATGCTGCTGTCCGCGCAGCTGTCGCAGTTCCCCGACGTGACGACGCGCATCATCGAGCGGCGCGAGGGGCGCCTCGTGCTCGGCCAGGCGGACGGCATCCAGCCCCGCAGCGTCGAGACGTTCCAGGCCTTCGGCTTCGCCGAGCGGATCGTCGCCGAGGCGTACAACATCGCGTGGATGAACTTCTGGGGGCCCGATCCCGAGCATCCCGAGAACATCATCCGCACCGCCCGCACCGAGGACTACGCGTTCAAGATCAGCGAGTTCCCGCACCTGATCGTCAACCAGGCGCGCGTGCTCGACTACTTCGCCGAGGCGGCCGCCCATGGGCCGGGTCGTATCGTGCCCGACTACGGCGTCGAGTTCCTCGGGCTCACGGTGCACGACGACGGCGACTACCCGGTCGAGGTGCGGGTGCGGCACACGGCCGGTGCGCGGGCGGGCGAGGAGCGAACCGTGCGCGCGAAGTACGTCGCCGGCTGCGACGGCGCGCGCAGCGCGGTGCGCGAGGCGATCGGCCGGCAGCACGTCGGCGGCATCTCGGCGCACGCGTGGGGCGTGATGGACGTGCTGGTCAACACCGACTTCCCCGACTGGCGCACCAAGTGCGCGATCAACGCCGAGGCGGGGAACATCCTGCACATCCCGCGCGAGGGCGGCTACCTCAGCCGCATGTACATCGACCTCGGCGAAGTCGCCGACGATGACGACCACCGCGTGCGCCAGACCCCGATCGAGGAGATCATCCGCAAGGCGAACGAGATCCTGCATCCGTACACCCTCGACGTGCGCGAGGTCGCGTGGCACAGCGTCTACGAGGTCGGCCATCGCGTGACCGACCGGTTCGACGACATGCCCGACGACGGCGGCCGCGAGCCCCGCGTGTTCCTCACCGGCGACGCGTGCCACACGCACAGCGCCAAGGCCGGGCAGGGCATGAACGTGTCGATGCAGGACGGCTTCAACCTGGGTTGGAAGCTCGGCCACGTGCTGACCGGCCTCAGCCCCGAGTCGATCCTCGAGACCTACTCGGCCGAGCGGCAGCCGGTCGCCCAGCAGCTCATCGACTTCGACCGCGAGTGGTCGTCGCTCATGGCCCGCAAGCCCGAGGAGATCTCGGACCCGCAGGAGCTCGCGACGTTCTACCTGGGCACCGCCGAGTTCCCGTCGGGGTTCATGACGCAGTACGGGCCGTCGGCACTCGTGGGCAACGATGCGCACCAGGCGCTCGCGGCCGGCTTCCCTCTCGGCAAGCGCTTCAAGTCCGCCGAGGTGACGCGGGTGTGCGACGGCAACGTCATCCACCTCGGCCACCACGCCAAGGCCGACGGGCGGTGGCGCATCTACGCGTTCGCCGACTCCGCAGGACCGGGTGAACAGTCGGCGCTCGCCGACTGGGCCGCGTGGCTCGCGACGGATGCCTCACCCCTGGCCCGCCACACGCCGGCCGGCGCCGACGTCGACGCGGTCTTCGACGTCAAGGTCGTCTACCAGCAGGCGTTCGACGGGGTCGACCTCGGGGCGGTGCCGGAGGCCTTCCTGCCGAAGACGGGTCCGCTCGGCCTCACCGACTGGGAGAAGGTCTACGCGGCCGGTCCGGATGCCTGGCGCACGGCCGACATCTTCGACGAGCGCGAGCTGTCGCGCGACGGCGTGGTCGTCGCGGTGCGCCCCGACCAGTACGTCGCCGCCGTGCTGCCGCTGACGGCGACCGACGCGCTGGCGGAGTTCTTCGCCGGTGCGATGCAGTCGCGCTGACCCACTCCGTTTCGTCTCGCTTCGCTCGCTCAACGACCGCGGGGCGCCGGTGCGGGTCGTTGAGCGAGGAGCGGAGCGACGAGACGAAACGCAGCGGGCACCGGCGTCACGTCGGGTCGGGGTTCATCTCCCAGTTCTTCGGCGATCGCCACAGTGCGCTCGTCGTGAGGGAACGGATCATCTCCATCTCCTTGGGCAGCCGCGTGTAGAGCTTCATGAAGAGCTCCTCGACGTCGAGCAGCTCGGACGTCCAGTCGCGGCGGTTGATCGCCATGCACGCGAAGAAGTCCTCCTCGGTGAAGTCCAGACCGTCCCACGTGAGGTCCTCGTAGCGCGGCATCCAGCCGAGCGGGCTCTCGATCGCGAGGGCCCGCCCGCGGGCGCGCGCCACGATCCACTGCAGCACGCGCATGTTCTCGCCGAACCCGGGCCACAGGAACCTCCCGTCCTCGTCGCGGCGGAACCAGTTGACCTGGAAGATGCGCGGAGGGTTGCGGATGCTGCGCCCGAACGCCAGCCAATGGTTGATGTAGTCGCCCATGTGGTAGCCGGCGAACGGCAGCATCGCGAACGGGTCGCGGCGCACCACGCCCTGCTTGCCGAACGCGGCCGCCGTCGTCTCCGAGCCCATCGTGGCCGCCATGTAGACGCCGAACGCCCAGGTGAAGCTCTGGGTCACGAGCGGGATCGTCCCCGCGCGCCGGCCGCCGAACACGAACGCGCTGAGGGGGACGCCCGCCGGGTCGTCCCACGCCTCGTCGAGCGCGGGGTTCAGCGTCGCCGGAGAGGTGAACCGCGAGTTCGGATGCGCGGCCTTCGCGCCGGCATCCGGGGTCCAGTCGTTCCCCTGCCAGTCGATCGCGTGCGCGGGCGGCTCGCCCATGCCCTCCCACCACACGTCGCCGTCGTCGGTGAGAGCGACGT